>JAAYSQ010000004.1 GCA_012523925.1 Clostridiales bacterium | reverse complement strand
AGGAACGAATGCCTTTGGCAGAGCTTATTGTTGAGGTTGGTAAGATCGATGGTATTGAGAGAATTCGCTTAGGCTCATTAGAACCAAGAATTATAACGGAACCATTTGTGCAAAAGATTGCAGGTGTGAAACAATTCTGTCCACATTTCCATCTCTCTCTACAGAGCGGATCCAATTCCGTGTTGAAACGAATGAACCGCAAGTATTCTGCGGATGAATATTATGAGAAGGTACTTTTATTGAAGAAATATTTCGATAATCCAGCATTTACTACAGACATTATTGTAGGTTTTCCAGGAGAAACTGATGAAGAGTTCCAAGAAACGCTTGAATTTGTTAAAAAGATTGGTTTCTCTCAGATTCATGTATTTAAATATTCTCAAAGAGCAGGTACTGTAGCAGCTAAAATGCCAGATCAGATTCCTCAAATTAAGAAAAATGAACGAAGCAATGCATTAACCGAAGTAGCAACTGCTATGTCAAAAGAATATAAAGCCTTATTTAAGGGAAGAATCGAGAAGATTCTGATAGAAGAAGAAATCGAGATTGGTGATAAAAAGTATCAGATTGGACATAATGAAAGATATCTGAAACTTGCAATCGATAGTAATCATAATTATACAAATACGATTAAAGAAGCCAAGGTTATAAAGGATTTGACCGATGAAATATTGTATTGTGAAATAATTCATTGATATTTTGCTCTAAATATATTAATATAGTACTAAATGGATTCCTAATGATGGAAGGTAATGGTTCGTTCATTTTATAATAAAAGGAAGTGTTTCGATGCAAAAAATCAACAATACACAATATTTTAAAGTTCAAAAAGAGCCAGAAGTGTTTGTAAGAGATGTGATCCATTCCGTGTATGATGCATTATCTGAGAAAGGTTATAATCCTATGAACCAGATTGTTGGATATGTCATGTCCGGAGATCCGACTTACATAACAAGCCATAAAGGGGCTCGAAGTATGATTATGAAGGTCGAGCGAGACGAGATTATCGAAGAGTTACTACGTTTTTATATTGATAATAATATTAATAAAGCAAATACTGATAAGTAAGTTTAGCAACTAGGCATGCGTTATAAGGCTACTGGAATGCCTACGCCCAAAGTTTGCAGGCATTGAAGAAAGGCATGGGTATTGCTATGAGAATTATGGGACTTGATTATGGTTCCGTTACGGTCGGAGTGGCAATTAGTGATGAATTGCTACTGACAGCACAAGGAATTGAAGTTATACGACGCAAGCACGAGAATAAATTACGCCAAACATTGGCAAGGATTGAAGAACTGATCGAGGAATATAAAGTTGAGAAGATTGTTTTGGGATATCCAAAACATCTGAATAATACGGTTGGAGATAGAGCCCTAAAAGCAGAGGAATTTGGGGATAAACTAAAGAGACGTACGGGATTAGAAGTTATCCTATGGGATGAACGTTTGACAACAGTTGAAGCACATCAGATATTGGACCAAGGTGGTTTGGATTTTCGAAAAAAAGCTTTGGTTGTAGATAAAATAGCAGCAGTTTTAATTTTACAGAGTTATTTGGATAAACTAAGTCTAAGTAAGGAGACTTAAGTTTAATTTGATTGGTGTTCTTGATAAATTTGGAGGACAATTAATGGAAAGTAAAACAGATGAGATAATTTTTACCTCAGAGGATGGGGAAAAAGTTGTATTTCAAGTAATAGAACAGACCAGACTGGGAGGTACTAATTACTTATTAGTTACTACAAGTCAAGATGAAGATGAGGCGGAGGCACTCATTTTAAAGGATATCTCTGAGGAAACCGAGGAGGAAGCAATATATAATATTGTTGAAGATGATGATGAGTTGGAATCCGTAGCTCGTATTTTTAAAGAACTATTGGATGATATTCAGTTATTATAATTTTACCAAATTAATTTAAATAAAAAATAAATTATATTAAATGCATAGATAAATGATTAGATGAAAAAGGTGAGAATATGCCTGACAATCGAGAGCAGTTCAAGAATTTATTAAAACAGAACGGACTTAAAGTAACCAGTCAGCGAGTAGCTATACTGGAAGTGTTAAGTAGTAGACCGGGTGAACATTTAACCGCAGAGGAAATATACGACTTTGTTAGGGTGGAATATCCTGACATTGGTCTGGCAACTGTTTACCGAACGATTCAAATGCTATCGGAGCTTAATTTAATTGATAAACTGAACTTAGATGATGGTTACGTACGATATGAAATCAGTAAGTTTGACAAGGAGGAATCTTGTCACCATCATCATCACTTGATTTGCCTTGATTGTGGTAGTATTGGCACGTTTCAAGATGATCTGTTGGAAACACTGGAAACTCGGATCAAAGAACTCCTTGGCTTTGAAGTAGTAGACCATGAGGTGAAATTCTTTGGTCACTGTATAAAATGCAGGGGTGAATGAACGTACATTGAAATCTAATATTATATCATGCACTTAAATAATGGATAGGAAGATTACATAAAACCATTGGAGGTGCAATTTTGAAAGAAAAAGAACAGAAAAAGAAATTAAAAGCAGAAGTACAAGGTGTTAAGATAATTCCACTTGGTGGATTAGAGCAGATAGGGATGAACATAACAGCAATTGAATATGATAATAATATTATTGTCATTGATTGCGGTATATCCTTTCCTGAAGATGAAATGTTAGGAATTGACATGGTAATTCCTGATGTCACTTATCTCAAAGATAATATAGATAAAGTTAAGGGGTTTGTTATTACCCATGGCCATGAAGACCATATTGGAGCACTCCCTTATATATTAAAGGAGATTAACGTACCAGTCTATGGTACCAAACTGTCGATTGGACTGATTGAAAATAAACTTAAAGAAGCCAATATGCTAAGAAGCACCAAGCGGAAAGTGATTAAATATGGCCAATCCATTAATCTTGGTTGTTTCCGTATTGAGTTTATTCGAGTGAACCATAGTATTGCGGATGCAGCAGCGCTTGCTATTTACACACCTGCTGGGACTATCTTCCATACGGGAGATTTTAAAGTTGATTTTACACCGGTGTTCGGTACACCGATTGATCTAGCAAGAATTGGGGAAATAGGTAAAAAGGGAGTTCTCGCTCTTCTATGTGATAGTACCAATGTAGAGCGTCCCGGATATACGATGTCTGAACGGACCGTAGGAAAAACATTAGATAATATATTTGCGGATTATTCCAAATCAAGGATTATTGTAGCAACCTTCGCATCGAATGTTGATCGCGTACAACAAATTATTAATTCCGCTGTGAAACATAATAGAAAAGTGGTAATTGAAGGAAGAAGTATGATCAATGTCGTTACGACAGCTTCCGAAATTGGTTATATTAATATTCCGGATAATACGATAATTGAAATTGAACAAATGAAAAATTATCCTGATGAACAAATTGTTATGATTATGACAGGAAGCCAGGGAGAGTCCATGGCGGCATTATCCCGAATTGCTACTAATATTCATAGAAAAGTATCAATTAAGCCAGGCGATGTTGTAATCCTAAGTTCAAGCCCAATTCCAGGTAATGAGAAAGCAGTCTCTAAGGTAATCAATGAATTATCAATGAAGGGTGCTAAGGTAATCTATCAGGATACTCATGTATCTGGCCATGCTTGTCAAGAAGAGATTAAATTAATCTATTCCTTGTTAAAACCACAATACGCAGTACCTGTTCACGGCGAGTATAGACATTTGATACATCATGCTGAAGTTGCTGAATTAATGGGAATACCAAAAGATAATATATTCTTAATCAGCTCCGGTGATGTATTAACATTATCCAAGAATAAAGGAGCAGTTACAGGGAAGGTACCTGCACAGGGCATCCTAGTGGATGGACTTGGTGTTGGAGATGTTGGTAATATTGTACTTCGCGATAGACAACATCTATCAGAAAATGGATTGATTATCGTGGTAGTATCCTTAGAGAAACACAGCAATCAGGTTCTTTCAGGCCCGGATATCGTTTCCCGTGGTTTTGTATATGTTAGGGAATCCGAGAACCTTATGGAAGAGGCAAGAGCAGTTGTAGAAAAAGCGCTAGATAAAGCTTTGAGCAAGAACAATGCCGATTGGGGTAAGATAAAAGCTGAAATCAAAGATTCATTAAGTGGTTTTATTTGGAAAAGAACAAAGAGAAATCCAATGATTTTACCGATTATTATGGAAGTATAATTTTGCAAGAATTCTTTGATTTATTTTGAAAGAATGAAAAGGGAAGATAGTAAAGAGAGGTAGACAATGGCTACGAATTCTACATCAGTAAAAGCAACTTTGAAAATAACAAGCTTTATTATTCGCTTGTTAATGAATATAATGTTCTATATAATTGTGGTTTTCCTAATCATAAATATCAGTAGGGAAGCATTTCAATTCACCTATCAACTTTATGGTCCAGTAGCGATGGATGAAGAACCAGGAAGGGATATTATAATCCAAATTAAAAATGGCGAATCTAGCATGGATGTTGCAAGCAAATTAGAAGTATATCGTGCTATTGTTAATAAATACTCCTTCTATGCAAAAACAAAACTTCAAGATGCATCAATTATGGCAGGAACTTATGAGATAAATACCTCTATGACTTATGATGAAATTTTAGATATCATAACTGACTATTCGAAATCAATAGTACAGGATGAGAGTGTCCAACCAGAAAACTCAAATTAATTCTATAAATAAATTCAAATCCCCTCCTATTACGGAAGTAATCTACTGTTAGCAATTTCTTTAAAAAAAGGTGCTAATATGACGATACTGACGTAATATGTGGGGATAATTATTTGGTATCTAGCAAAAAATTGTATTATTTAATGTTTTGTATTATTACAGACAAATTAATAATACCAGGAAGGAACTTAAAGATAGTATGATTGTTAATGAAAGAATAGTAGATTATATTAATACTCTTGGAAAGGAACTGCCCCCGGAACTTCTATCTTTAGAGAAGGAAGCTTTAGAGAATAATGTCCCAATAATTAAAAAAGATACCCAGGGATTGCTTAGTTTTTTACTTCAAGTACATCAGCCTAAGAATATTCTTGAGGTCGGAACCGCTATAGGTTTTTCGGCCCTTTTTATGAGTGCAAATACAACTCCTGATTGTAGAATTACAACGATTGAAAAAGTGGCAATGCGATTGGTAGAAGCGGAAAAGAATTTAAATGATAAGCGTTTTCCTAATAAAGATAAGATTTCTCTACTTAAAGGGGATGCATTGGTGGTCTTAAAGGATCTGGTCCAGGAAAAGAAAAGTTATGATTTTATTTTTCTTGATGCAGCCAAAGCTCAATATATGGCCTTCCTTCCAGAATTAATGAAACTTCTTCAACAAGGAGGAATGCTGGTTACCGACAATGTTCTTCAGGATGGTACAGTTGCTAATTCCAGATATAGCATTACGAGAAGAGACCGTACTATTCACGCTCGAATGCGTGAATTTCTTTACACAATTACCCATAGTGAGGGGCTTGAGTCTGTGATACTTCCTGTGGGGGATGGAGTGGCGATCAGTTATAAAAAATAGTATTATCGAATTTATATATGTTTCACAGCTTGTAGTTTAAGTATCTTGCTGTCATATTTTATCATTGAAACAATTGTTATATGATGTATAATATTAAGGAAACTAATAAAAAGCCATTGCTTAATGCATTTTGAGGCTATCGATACCCTAATCAGCTATTAATTGTTATAAGTAATAACAATTAACATTTAAAGGTATCGTTTAAGTATGTTTAAGTGTGATAGAAAGAGTGATTATTATGTTAGAAGATATAAAGAAACCAGAGTTACTGATTCCGGCAGCAAATTTGGAAGTACTTAAAATAGCTGTCATGTATGGTGCCGATGCCGTTTATATAGGTGGCGATATGTATGGACTTCGTGCCAAGGCTAAGAACTTTTCTTTGGAGGATATGAGAGAAGGAATTGCTTTTGCCCATTCCCATGGTAAGAAGGTTTATGTAACAGCGAATATTACCGCACATAATCAAGACCTGTCTGGTATACGTAAATATTTTAAAGAGTTACGTGCATTGGGAGAAAATCGACCAGATGCAATTATTGTTGCGGATCCTGGTGTATTTATGATTGCTAAGGAAGAAATTCCAGAATGTGAACTGCATATCAGTACCCAATCGAATAGTACAAATTATGAGACCTATCGTTTTTGGTATAATCTGGGAGCGACACGGGTGGTATCTGCTAGAGAATTGTCCTTAAAGGAATTAGAAGATTTGCGGGCGAATATTCCAGCAGATATGGAGATTGAGACCTTTGTACATGGTGCCATGTGTATAGCATACTCCGGAAGATGCTTACTAAGTAATTATTTCACTGGCCGTGATGCCAATAAAGGGGCTTGCACCCACTCCTGTCGTTGGAGATATCATATTGTTGAGGAAACTAGACCTGGAGAATATCAACCAATCGAAGAGAATGAAAGAGGAACCTATATCTTTAACTCCAAAGATCTCTGTATGATTGAATATATACCTGAGCTTGTTAGAGCTGGCATTAATAGCTTGAAAGTTGAGGGTAGAATGAAAACTGCTCTATATGTAGCTACTGTTGCAAGAACTTATCGTAAGGCAATTGACGAGTTCTTTGAGGATCCACAACTTTACGAGAAGAATAAGGCTTCGTATATGGAGGAGGTTAGTAAAGGAGTTCATCGTCAGTTTACCACAGGCTTCTTCTTTAATAAACCAACCCATGAAGATCAGATTTATGAGCATAATACCTATGAAAAAGCCTATACCTATCTAGGAACAATTCTTGGAGAGAAAGATGGCTTATATATGCTTGAGCAGAAGAATAAATTCTCCCTTGGTGAAGCAATTGAGGTAATCAAACCAAATGGTGATACCTTAGAAGTAACTGTGGTGAAAATTCAAGATGAGCATGGAGAAGAGATGGAAAGCTGTCCTCATCCAAAGCAGAAGATTTATGTGGATTTGGGTACTAAATTAGATACCTATGATATATTAAGAAGAAAAGAATAACTAATTACAGTTTCATTAATTAAAATAAAAAATAGCATAGTGTATGCGGTGTAAGATTACTAAAGAATGTATTGAAACAGGAGGAAATGGCGATGAATCAATTAGACTGGCAAAATCCGCAATTATTACAAAGAGGTAGGGAAAAAGAAAGGGCCTATTATATACCTTACTTAGATATTGAATCAGCTCTTAAAGATAGTAGGGATGAATCGGCTTATTACAAATCTTTGAATGGAATCTGGGATTTTAGCTTCTATGAAAGCTATTATGAAGTACCAGAGGAGATTACAGATTGGGATACCATTCCCGTACCATCTAACTGGCAGATGCATGGATATGAAAAACCATATTATACGAATATTAATTATCCTCATCCAGTAGATCCACCTTATGTTCCTGATGAAAACCCTTGTGGAGTATATAGGACTAGATTTGAGCTGGATGACCAATGGAAACAGAGAGAAGTTTATATCGTTCTTGCAGGTGTAAATTCCTGCTTCTACCTATATTTAAATGGAGTTGAAATCGGTTATAGTCAGTGTAGTCATATGCCTGCTGAATTCAATCTTACCCCGCATTTACTTCCGGGAGAAAATGAACTTGTGGTAAAAGT
>JAAYSQ010000200.1 GCA_012523925.1 Clostridiales bacterium | reverse complement strand
CTGGATGGCTGGAATTATTGCCTTGTGGCATGATTCATCCAAATGTACTTCAAATGGGTGGGATTGATCCAGAGAAATATACAGGATTTGCATTCGGCCTTGGACTTACTAGACTTGCAATGATGAAATATAACATTAAGGATATACGTCTCTTTAATAGTGGAAACTTGAAGCAGTTAAGACAATTCGTAAAATAATAAGGGGACATTGTAGAAAGGAAGGGTAATTAAGATGTTAATTTCAATGAATTGGATTTCAGAATTTACCGACCTATCCGGTATTGATTTAAAGGAGCTAATCGAAAGATTTACCTTATCTACCGCAGAGGTTGAGGAGATATATGAAGTAGGAAAGAATATAAAAGATGTAGTAGTTGGTAAGATTATAGATATTCAGGATCACCCCAATTCCAAGAAACTTCATTTGGTGAAAGTAGACATCGGAAGTGAAGTTGTAGACTGCGTATGTGGTGCTCCCAATGTATTTGTTGGAGCGGTCGTTCCATTTGCCAAACTTGGAGGTCAGGTAGGCGATCTGGAAATTATGGAAGTTAAGATAGCAGGCGAAGTTAGCCGTGGTATGTGTTGCTCTGAGAAAGAACTGGGAATTAGCGATGATAATTCCGGTCTTATGATTTTGGAGGATAAATATCCATTAGGGACCGACATTAAAGAATTCATGCAGTTAGAAGATACCATATTTGAAGTTGATAATAAATCACTAACCAACCGTCCTGACCTTTGGGGTCACTACGGAATTGCAAGAGAAATCTCTGTCCTAACCAAACGTCCTTTAAAACCATTGGATGTATTAGATACCAGTGTATTTAAAGAGTTGTCATCAATCGACTTGAAGGTTGAGAATACCGAGAAAACTTACCGTTATAGTTGCATCGCGATTTCTAATATATCGGTTAAGAAGTCTCCAATTAATATGCGTATACGCTTAACCTATTGTGGTATGCGTCCGATTAATCTTCTAGCTGACCTAACTAATTATCTGATGATGGAACTTGGTCAACCAATGCATGCTTTCGATTATGGTAAGGTTTCTAAGATACGCGTTAAGACCTTCTCCGAGCCGATTGATTTTAGAACATTAGATGGTGTTGATCGTAAAATTGATACGGATACGCTCATGATTTGTGATGAAAAGGAACCAAACTGTATTGCCGGAGTTATGGGTGGTGAGCTTTCCGAAATTACTGATGCAACGGATTCGGTCTTGCTTGAGTCTGCGAACTTTGATGGCACCTCCGTTCGTAAGAGTGCAACACGATTAGGTCTTCGTACCGATGCTAGTGCAAGATATGAAAAGACTTTGGACCCTGAATTAACGATACCAGCAATCGAACGTTTCTTAAAATTATTGTTAGAAATAGATCCTGGCGCAAAGGTGATATCTTCTCTAACCGATTGCTATGTAAAACGTTATGATACGATTAAAATCGATTTTGATAAAGCCTTTGTAGATAAGTATACCGGAATTGATATTTCTTCTGATCAAATAGAAGAGACCCTTACGGCACTTGGTTTTGGATTAACCCGTAACGGGGATGACTTCCAGGTTGTAGTTCCATCCTGGCGAGCAACCAAGGACGTTACCATGAAGGCTGATATTATCGAAGAGATTACCCGTATCTATGGTTATGATAACTTTGATATTCGCTCCACGAAGAGCTTACTAACTCCAGTGCGTCATAGTGTGGAGAGGGATAATGAATATCGCATGAAACTTTATCTTGCTGAAGCATATGCCATGAATGAGGTACACAGTTATATCTGGTATGAAAGTAAGATAAATAAAGAGATCGGCATTATAACTGAACCAAATGTCCGTATTATTAATTCCGTAACAGGAGAAAATGATACGATTCGTTCCACCATGATTCCAAGCCTTCTTGGTTTTGTTCATAAGAATGTGGATACTAATCCAGAAATGGGTATTTTTGAAATCGGCCGTGTGGCAGATGGTCTAAAAAAAGATGGATTGTGCGACGAAAGAAAGCGCCTTGGCCTTGTGGTAGCTAGTAAGAAAATGAGTGAGAAAGAAGTTTACTTCAAGGTGAAGGAAATTGTTGAACAACTGCTTCACACCGTAAAGAATATAAATCCGACATTTGCTCCAAAGGAAGAATTAAGTAAATACAATTATGTTCACCCGGTAAATTCAGCAAGCATCTTATTAGAAGGAAAGGAAATCGGTTATTTCTCCGTTCTTAATCCTAGAGTAAGAAACAATATCGATAAGAAGTTAAATGTTGTATTTGCTGAAATAGATATTGAAACGATGGAAGAGGTAACTACCAAACCATTAATCTACAAGGAAGTATCTAAGTATCCAGGAGTAACCGTTGACTTAAGCCTTTTGGCTGACAAAACAATGCGATACGAAGCAATCATTGAGGCGATGACAGAGTATCAGTGTGAATATCTGCAAGCATATCACCTGGTCGATATTTTTGAAGATGAAAAGCTATTGCCAGGAAAGAAGAGCGTTACAATACGTTTCGAATTTGGATCTATGGATCGTACTTTGGAAGGACAGGAGATAAATACTATGGTGGAAGAACTCTTAAGTCTCCTAAAGGGTAAAGGACTTACATTAAGATAATTTGATTTCACTTAAAGAAAACAGTTCTAATATTCTGGTTTGTAAGTATCATGAATATAGAACTGTTTTTCTTTAAGTTAGACAAGGTAAAGACTTGCCAGTTTGTCTTGTTCCTAGCTTAGGTTTTCTCTGAAAGGGTGAGAAACATGTTACTGCATAAGGGAACAAATTCCATAGAGACACGTCGATTACTGCTTCGTAAGTTTGAGAAGAATGATGCGAAAGATATGTTCCATAATTGGGCAGGGGATATCGAAGTGTGTAAATACCTTTCCTGGGGACCTCATAAAAATATAGGAGTAACCCAGATGCGAATTGATAGTTGGATTAACCAATATGATTACGAAGATACTTATATATGGGCAATTGAATATAAGAACGTTAATCAGGCCATTGGTTCAATCAGTGTTGAGATGAACGATGACCGAACGCTCTCCTGTGAAATTGGATATTGCCTTAGTAAAGAATATTGGAATCGTGGAATAATGACGGAAGCGCTTAGAGTGGTTATGCATTATTTACACTATGAAATTGGATATGAAAAAATTGTGGCAAAGCATGATATCCTAAATCCTGCATCAGGAAAGGTTATGCAGAAGGCGGGGATGGAGTTTGAAAAAGTGCTCTACCAGACAAGTAGGCGAAGGGATGGAACTCTTTGTGATTGTGCAGTCTATGCAAAGAAAAATTGGGACGAAGGATAATCCTTCTTTTCAATTGCAAAAGGTTGTATTATAATGATTAGAGAGTGAAATGCTAAATTTAAGACAAATTTAATGAATTTCTTTTTATATTCCTTATTATGATGTCTGGTTTTGATGACTTATAAAATTTATGTATTTTATAAAGTATTTTTAGCTTATAATTGCTTATTATAATAAACGAGTCTTTAATAAAGATAAACTAAAATAATACTGCATTTATAAAATATATACAAGGGTCTATCTTAGTTTTATTTTAAAGTACGGAGAAGTTTTAGATCTTATAAAATTAAGAAGATATGAAGTACAGTAATTGTAAAAACATAGGAGGAAAAATGTTAAAAGAATTTAAGAAGTTTGCTTTGCGGGGCAATATGATTGATCTTGCAGTAGGTATTATTATTGGTGGTGCTTTTACCTCAATTGTTAACTCTTTAGTCAATGATATAGTAATGCCCGTATTAAGTATCTTTACAAAGAAAATTGATTTTACAAATTTATTTCTCTCCTTGGACGGAGAAAATTATGATACCTTGGAGGCAGCGAAAGCAGCAGGAGCGTCTACGATTAATTATGGTGCCTTTCTTACTGGTGTATTAAATTTCCTGATTATGGCTTTTGTAGTATTCTTACTGGTTCGTTGGATTAATAAATTGAAGAAACCAGAACCAACACCGCCGTCTACTACGAAATCATGCCCATTCTGCTATACAGATATCAATATAAAGGCGAGCAAATGCCCTAACTGTACAGCAGATATTGAGGCTTAATTTTAAATAGGGTTCAACATAAATTGAAAAAGGAAATCGGACCTGATTTATGGCCCTATTTGGACAAGATAGATTACAGTCCTATGTAACTCATATTATTAAAATCAATATTATTTAAACATAATAAAGGTAAGATAAATTAGGAGAATGCGTATGTTGCGAAGATTTTATCCCAAAAGAATAGCAGATTCTGCTTATAAGATAGATTATAACAAACTATATCAGGAAGGTTATCGTGGGCTATTATTTGATATTGATAACACCTTGGTAGAACATGGCGCAGATGCAAGTAAGCGTGCAATTGAATTATTTGCTAAGTTAAAACGGATTGGTTTTCAATACTGCCTCATATCAAATAATAAAAAGGAAAGAGTTATGCGCTTTAACCGAGAGATTGGAGCACATCATATTTATAATGCCCGTAAACCATCTAGAAAAAATTACATCGCTGCAACAAAGATTATGGGAACAACGATTAAAAATACAGTCTTTATTGGTGATCAGTTATTCACTGATGTATATGGCGCTAATCGTATTGGCATGATGACATACCTTGTGAAACCAATTCATCCAAAAGAGGAAATTCAGATTGTTCTTAAACGTAAGTTAGAACGCATTGTACTACATTTTTATCGCAAGGATTTAAAAAGTGGTAAAATCAAAACACAATAAAAGTAGTTATAGAAGTAAAAGGCAAGGTGTCGGCAAAATAACGACTTAACTTGTAATTTGCATGCGCAAGAATGGGGATAATATGGGAACAAAGAATAAAGAGAATATTATTTTAATCGGTTTCATGGGCTGCGGCAAAACTTCGGTTGGAAAAAGGCTAGCAAAGCGTTTGAACTATCCTTTTGTTGATACCGATCATTTGATAGAGAAAAATATCGGATGTACAATTAATGAGATTTTTAGCTCCAAAGGTGAAGATTTCTTTCGTGAGATGGAGACAAGTATATTACGGGAAATTGGATCTGATTCCAGGCACAAGGTGATTGCCACCGGAGGTGGATTGCCAGAAAAAAAGCAGAACAGAGAAATTTTAAAAGAGATCGGACATGTTGTATATCTAAAGATCTCTAAAGAAACCGTTATTAAACGTTTGTCAGGAGATACAACAAGACCCAAATTAAAAGGTGATGACCTTTCGACAAAGGTAGATGCGCTTTTAAGAGAACGGGAACCGATCTATGAAGAAGTAGCTGATCAGGTGATTGAAACCGATGATAAATCTTATAATGAAATTATTAATTTAATTACAAATGCAATGGGATAAGGAGGGGAAAAATGAGAATCCTTGTAATTAATGGTCCAAACTTAAATTTTCTTGGAATTCGAGAAAAAGGAATCTACGGTAGCCATAATTATGATTACCTACTCGGATTGCTAGAAAATAAGGCAAAGAAACTTTCTATTACGATAGAGACTTTTCAAAGTAATAGTGAAGGAGAAATCATTGACCGAATTCAGAAAGCATATTTTGATAAGGTTGATGGAATTATTATTAATCCGGGTGCATTTACCCATTATAGCTATGCAATCCGCGATGCATTAGCATCGATTATGGTGCCGAAAATTGAAGTACATATCTCAAATATTCATCAAAGAGAAGAATTCCGGCATGTGTCTGTTACGGCAGCAGAGTGCAACGGACAAATTGTTGGACTTGGTTTGCAAGGGTATCTATTAGCGATTGAAGCGATTGTTGATATAATAAAAAATAAGAAAGAAAGTCAGGTAGATTAAATGAATAACTATAAGAAAGTACAAGAAATATTACAAAAACTAGAAATTGATGCCGTTATAATATCAAACGGAAATAATATGTACTATGTCAGTGGTTTTGCTGGTGAAACAGGATATGTGTATATATCTGCAAAAAGACATGCGATTATTACCGATTTCCGTTATACAATTCAGGCAGAAATGGAAGCGGAAGGATATGAAGTTATTACCATCGGTGATGGTGGATATGAGGAAGCGCTTAATGACATCCTAAAAGAAGAACAGGTACAACGTCTGGGCTTTGAAGCTTCGGATATGCTTTACGCAACCTACCATAAGTTAAAAAAGAACCTTCTTGTAGAAGAACTGGTTCCAGTTGGTGATGATATTACTCGGTT
>JAAYSQ010000031.1 GCA_012523925.1 Clostridiales bacterium | reverse complement strand
GTAAGAGATCTTCTCCCTGGTGCTAATTGTGGTGGCTGCGGATATGCAGGTTGTGATGCTTGTGCGAAAGCAATCGCAGATGGTGAAGCTCCAGTAAATGTATGTCCAGTTGCAAATGCAGAGGCACATGCCGCTATTGCAGAGGTAATGGGAGCGGAAGTTACATCAACAGAGAAAATGGCTGCCTTCGTTAAATGTGCTGGTACTTGTGACAAGACTAAGAATAACTACAATTACTATGGTGTGCAGGATTGTAAAGCAGCAGCAAGTATTCCTGGCAATGGATCTAAAGCATGTGGATATGGTTGTATGGGACTTGGCTCCTGTGTGAAAGTTTGTGCGTTTGATGCAATCCATATCGTTGATGGGGTTGCTTATGTAGATAAAGAGAAATGTACTGGATGTAGCAAATGTGTTGTTGAATGTCCGAACAACCTGATTGAACTGGTACCGGTTAAGTCTAAGACCGTAGTCGCTTGCAGTTCTGAAGATAAGGGTAAAGATGTTAGGACCTATTGTAGTACCGGATGTATTGGTTGTAGGCTCTGTGTTAAGAATTGTGAATATGATGCAATTCACGTAGAGAATAATATTGCTAAGATCGATTATAGCAAATGTACCAATTGTGGCAAATGTGCTGCAGTTTGTCCGGTAAAGGTAATTCATCAACAATCAGCATAAATCAGCCATCGAACTGGTGATTTCTAATCTGCGCTACTTATAGTTTGGAGATAACGCAAGTAAGTTAATGGATATAAAAAATGCATACACAGTAGGGAATTAATTTTCCCTTCTGGTATGCATTTTATTATGCTTTGTTCTTAGATTTTTTACTATTCTTTATGTATTCACTCGGTGTTATGCCAACACGTTTCTTAAAAATTCTACTAAAATAATTGGGATCCTTATATCCAACCATATAGCATACTTCTTTTACAGTTAAGTTTGAATTATTTAAAAGTTCCTTGGCTTTTCTTACCCTCATCATTGATAACCAATCGATAAAGTTAAATCCAGTATTTTTCTTGATTAATTTACTAAAGTACTGTGGACTAATATTTACCTGTGATGCCACATCCTCTAAAGAGATATCCTCCGTATAATGTTTTTCCAAGTATTCTTTTGTGATTTGGACCACCTTATTGGAATAATCAATGGTGTTCTGAGGCTTTTCAAAACCAGTGATATGAACAAATTGTCGATAAGCCCATTCGATAAGTTCAGCACCAGAGTATTCAAATAACTCCTTAGCACTTCCGACATAATTATAGTATTTCATTTCACTTGATTTATCGAATTTCTTAGCGTGCGCAGCCACAGTAAGTAGTTCCAAAATGTGATTTCGCTTTGCTCTATCATTAAACGGTTGTATCCAATTCATTAGTAATCCAAAGTAATCATGTGCTTCCGATTTTCCTGTACGAATAGCATCCAACATACGTTTCTCAGTTTCGTAATAATCAAATTGAAAACTAGTTTTCGAACCTTCCATTTCTTTGGCATGAACCCTATGGTTTTTATTACTAAATTGAAGTGCATAAAGCGCCTCAATATAGGATGACGTAAGAGAAGGAAAGCTAGTTATACCACCGATACCTATGGATACAGCAATGTGAGATTGCCTATTAAAATTTTCGATAAGAGAATCGGCAATGGAAAGGCTTTCTTTCTCATGAATCGTTAACGAATTTTCATGTTTATTATTCTGTAAGTCATTCGCGACATTATCAACTGATAAAGTTACTAATATGCTTATACGATTGCTGATTAATGGACCAATTATATGATTCGTATCTTTCAATATACCCCTAATGTAGTGATGTAAGCTCATTGTATTGAAATTTTTTTGAAAACGAGTTGAAGTTTCAAAATCTAGCAGCATAACATAACCGTATTCTTTCAATCGTAGTAAGGATCGAAAGCCAATTATTTCCTCCTGGGAGCACCCACGAAAAAATAATGAGAAAATAAAGCTCTGTTCAATTAATGCTCGCATATCGACTTGCGAAATCTTTTGGTTTGATAGCAGTATTTCTGTGTGGAGACTATCCCAGAAATCTTTATCGCAATTAGATATTTTTTTCGAATTATTCTTTGAGTGCATATAATTTACTCCTTTTGCTGCTGAAATTACCACATTTGTTAATTTACAATATAAGTGTAGTTGACAAAAGCCGCATCATAAAGGATAATGCGGTTAAAATGCATGGACCAGCATGTCCCAGATTAGAAGCG
>JAAYSQ010000030.1 GCA_012523925.1 Clostridiales bacterium | reverse complement strand
ATGTAACCTCATCGGTTATCCAACCTGCTTCCTCTGCCTGTTCTAGCGAGAACTCAAATAAACCACGGTTATCCGTTTTGAAAATGATTTGTCCATCCTCTTTTAGGCATTGATCATATCTAGCCAGGAATTCCTTTGATGTTAATCGTCTTTTGGCATGCCGATCCTTTGGCCATGGATCTGAAAAATTCAAATAGATTCTTGAAATATCATCTTTATCAAAGATATTATTGAGATACTCTGCATCATATCTAATAAAATGTAAGTTTGTAAGTTCTACTTCTTTATTCTTTTCTAATGCCCGCAAGAGTACGCTGGAATATTTCTCAATGCCTATATAATTAATATCAGGATTTTGTTTAGCCATTTCCATTATAAATTTACCTTTTCCCATTCCGATTTCTACATGTATGGGATTATTGTTTCCAAATAGCTCGTTCCATTTTCCTTTATATTGTTCCGGCTCATTTACTACGCTTTCGTCCGCATTTACAATTTCTACAGATCCTTTTATATTTCTTAATCTCACCGATACGATCTCCTCTCCATGTTATATTTGGGTAGAAAAAGCCCTTTCTTAATTACAATTAGAATTATATCCTATCAATTCTTAGAATTACGAAATCTGATTGATATAATATTAGTAACTCATTACGAAATAGTATAAAATTTAGATAATGATAAATTCACATATTATAATATCAATTTCCTAAAATCGATTATATCGGCTAAGTTTTTATACGTCAATCTTTCATAATAAAATTATCCATGATTCTGGATGGATTTCGAACATTTATCCACCATTTTAATGATTTATCCACAGAATCATTGTGGTTTCCAATTGACAATGGGTAGGAAACTATAATATTATGGTAACCAGCTATATACATTTGTGTCTAGTAATTCACAGGTTTTGATATTTACATATAAAACCTGTTATAGTAAAATAGGATAGGCTAGGAGGTAATTTATGAAGCGACGAATGACTGCTTTTATTAATTTAATATTGTTCTTTTTTACCTCGTTCCTTTCTCCCATTACGGTAGGAGCTACGGTTAACGACAATCAAAGTCCTGGTTGGCCCACCGGCCCCAATATATATGCCGAAGGGGCTATTGTTATGGAGGCATCAACCGGACTTATACTATATGAGAAAAATATAGATAATGCTTATTATCCTGCAAGTATTACAAAAATACTTACTGCATTGATTGCCATCGAAAATTCTTCTATGGGCGAGATCGTTACTTTCTCTAGAGATGCTATTTTTAATGTAGAATTAAATAGTAGCCGAATTGGTATCGATGTTGGAGAGCAACTTACAATGCAGCAATGCCTCTATGCTATTTTGCTAGAATCTGCAAATGAAGTAACTTATGGGGTGGCCGAGCATATTGGTGGTTCCATTGAAAACTTTTCTAAAATGATGAATGAGAGAGCCAAGAGTATCGGAGCAATGAATTCGAATTTTACAAATCCCCATGGTCTACCTGATGATGACCATTATTCGACTCCCTATGATATGGCTCTAATTACAAGGGAAGCAATGAAAAATGAAACATTCCGTAAGATATTCGGAACACGTACCTACCAAATCCCTCCCACAAATATTCAAGAGGAAACGAGATATCTGAGAAACCATCATCGCTTTGTATTAAAGCAAGATTACCGCTATGACGATTGTATCGGTGGTAAAACTGGATATACAAGCAAAGCAAGGTTTACTCTGGTTTCAGTTGCAAAACGTGGTGACCTAGAGTTAATAAGTATAGTTATGAAAGATGATAGTTCAGCTCATCAATATGCGGATACCAAAGCATTATTTGATTATGGCTTTGATAATTTCTCGATTTATCCGATTAATGAATTAGAAACCGAGGGTTCACTTGAAGAATCTCCAATGTTTACAAGATTTAATCCCTTACTTAGTGAAAAAGAAACACCGATTGTAACTGATGAAAATGGCTATCTCGTATTACCTAATACAGCTTCTTTTCAGGATGCTGAGAAGGATATCTCCTTCTATCCTTCTCCCGAAATACAAGAAGGCAATAATATAATCGGTAATATTTCTTATACTTATATGGGCAAATATGTTGGTGGAGCAAATATTTTATATAATAACACCAACAAACTAACATTAGAAACTAAAGAGTTAAATATAAAAAATCCTGCCGAAAATTCCAGTAATGAAGATACAGAATCCAAAACGACTGGCAGGCTGTATCCAATTATTCTTGGAATTATTGCAGGAATACTGGTTCTAATAATGAGCTTATATTATATTTTTGTTGAAAGACCTCGTTTAAAACGAAGAAAAGCTTACTATAAAAAACGGGCTAATCGTAGAAAGCATTACCATGATGATTATCTGAATCTGTAAACAACTATCTTCCATAAGCTTCAAATAATTAAGAAATTTCTTCAGCTGTAAGGTTTTTATTTGGATCATCATAAAGTGGTCTGATTTCAGGTCTTTCCTCAGTTTCATAAATTGAACTTTCTGCCTCAGCTTCGGGTTTATCCATGTCTGAGGCAGTTTTATTATCCATTTGATACAAAAGTTCTAATAAACTCTCCTGTTTCTGTTGTAATTTTACGCTTTCCTCTTGGAAGATATCCTTTAATTGCTTTGTATTCTCTTTGCTATAATTTAATTTCAAATTCAAAGCTTTTTTCTGACCCTGCATGGATTTTTTTTGATATATAATAAGATCATTCAAAGCCTTTTGGTGCGCTTTTTCCAATGATTTTAGGTTTTCTAGAATGTCTTTTATCTCTTCATTAAGGAAAATAGTATTTTTCTTGGTTGCAGCATAAGATGCTTTCTGTAAATCTAATAGTTTATTTAAGTTGGTAAGAAGCTTTTCGTTTTCCTTAAGCTGTGTGTTTTCTAATTCACATTTCATTGTATTAATACTATCTTTCCACTGACTACGTATGGAATCTAAGAGCAAATATCCTGTTATTAATACAACAATCCCAATACCAATCGTTGTAAACAAATCACCATTTAATACATGGATACAATAAATCTCCAATACCAGTGAAGTAATAAAACACAAACCAAAAAAAACACTATTTAATCTCTTTGACATAACCTGGCGCACCTCTTTTGTAGTAATCATAATTAGATATGTATCTGTTGTATAAAACATAACAACAATACAGTTATTTAATTATACAAATATAATTATAATTAATTTATTTTATCATGATTCACTTTCTTTGGCAAATAAACCATAAATTTAGAACCAATATTCAGCTTGGTTTCTAAATCAATTGTACCATTATAATAGTTTACAACATGCTTCACTATGGATAAACCTAATCCGGTACCGCCTATTTTCTTGCTGCGTCCTTTATCAACTCTATAAAAACGTTCAAATACTCGATGCTTGGATTCTTGAGGAATTCCAACACCAGTATCCTCAACAATTATAATTATTTTATCAGCCTCTGAGGTAACAGTTACCATTACTTTTCCATCGGGCTTATTATATTTGATTGCATTATTAATCAAGTTAGTAAACAACTCTTTGATTTGCTGTGTATTGGCTATAATAGTTAGTGGCTTACAGTTTGTCTCAATAGTTACACCACATTGCTTTGCCAGTGGCTCCAACGAGGTACATACTTCACTTAATAAGGGGCATATCCGAACCTCTGACATTTCAACCTCTGCCTCTTTTGTTTCCAAACGTGAAATCATTAAGATATCATTGATTAGACTTGTCATATTCTGCGTCTCTTTCTTAATTCTTGTGAGAAAGTTTTTCTTTTGATTTTCATCTGTAACAATGTCATTTTCCAATAGCTCTATATAGCCACGGACAGAAGTTAATGGAGTCTTTAACTCATGGGAAGCATTCGAAAAAAACTCTTGTCTGACCATCTTTTCAAATTCAATTTGCTTCATGGATTCTTTTACTGCTTTTGACATCTCCATAATTGTATCAGCGATCATATTCATTTCCTCATACTCATACTCTTTAAAATGAAACTCAGGATTTTCCTCCTTTAGTTTTCTTAATTCCTCCATGATTTCCAATAAAGGCTTCGTTATGGATCTTGCAAATTGATTGGCTAAAAGAATGGCTATCACTAGAGTAAAGCCTATACTTATTAGAATTGCTGGAAACAATATTCCTGAATACTGTAGTATTCCTGAGAATGGGACCGCAATACGGAGAATATAATGACCGTTCTTAGATAAACATGAGACATAGAGCATAGGAATACCTAGGGTCTCTGAATTTCTTTTTGCAAATCCACTCCCTCCATTAATCGCTTCCATTACCTCTTCCCTCTTGTTATGCTTCTCCATGGTTGTATGATCATTAACTTCACTATCTGCAAGTACATTACCCTCATAATCAAAAATGGTTATTCTTGTAGATTCATTGTTTTCAATATCTTTGATAACATCTAATTGCTCTTTAAGATTACTATCATAATTTATCGTATTGTCAGCTATTCTCAATATATAAAGCAGGTTGTTCTTTGTTTTATCCATGAGAATATCACTGAAGACTATACTAAAAATACTACCAATTAAGATAAGCACTATTGACAATATAACTATGAATTTCTTAAAAATCGCTCGCTTCACTTTCACACCTCAATTTTAATTATCTTATTAGAAAAAAAAGAGAAGAATAGATATTCGCTACTCTTCTGCTTTTATAAAACGATAACCAACGCTACGAATTGTTTTAATACAATCCGAACCGATACTACCCAATTTCTGTCGTAAAGTACGAATATGAATATCCAAAGTTCTAGATTCTCCGTCATATTCATATCCCCATATTTGATTTAAAAGCTCATCTCTAGAAACAACTCGCGAGCTATTTTCAATTAAATACAGTAACAGTTCATATTCCTTAAAAGTTAATTCAACGGGTTTATCATTATTTTTAACTTCTCTTGTTCTCGGATTAATAACCAATGATTTTACTTGTATAATATCATCAGATTTAACTTTACTGGACCTTCGAAGTAAAGACCTAACCCTTGCAGCCAACTCCAATACACCAAAAGGTTTCGTAATATAATCATCTGCTCCTGCATCTAAACCGATTACCTTATCCAACTCCTTATCCTTGGCTGTTAAACATATAATCGGAATGTTTTTAAGCTTTACATCCTCACGGATAGAACGTATTGCGGTTAATCCATCCATCCCAGGTAACATGATATCAAATATAGCCATATCTGGTTTATTCACCTTCATATCTTCTAAAGCAGGCTCTGCAGCCTCGTAAGCCATAATTTGATAGCCGAAACCCTCCAATGCTACTTTTAACAATTCTCGGATACTTTCATCATCTTCAATTACATAGATTACATCCATTTTATTTCCTTCCTTTTTCCTAGATTTGGGCTTACATTCACTATCTATAATACCGGATAGCTTAAATTCATTTAAAATTTATCTGAAGCTTCTTTATAAGTTATTTTAACTTATAATATCCTAATATTATTAACAGAACCTGTTTCATGGAATTCTGTCCATTCGCAAACATTTACTGCATGGTCTCCAATTCGTTCAAAGTATTTTGCAATCATTAAGATATCTACACATTGATCTTCATTTCCTGTATTATCACGAAGAATCGTAATTACCTCTTCTTTTACCATATCAAAAAGGTTATCTACTATATCGTCTCTTTTCATAACTTCTCTTGCTTCTTCAACATCAACATCTATAAAAGCACTTAATGCATCATGTACCATACGCTTTGTTTCTTTTGCCATCTCAGGTATATGCTTTGCTAGGTTATAGATGGGTTCTCTTTTTTCTCTTATCGTTAATTCTGCAATATCAGCCGCATGATCTCCTATTCTCTCCATATCTGTAACTACCTTAAGAGCCGTGGTAACAATTCGCAAATCCCTCGCTACCGGTTGTTGTTTTAATATAAGAGAAAGGCATCTTGCTTCAATTGTTTTTTCTATATCATTAATATTTCGATCACCTAGAATGATCTCTTTTGCTAAAGCTTCATCTTGTGTTTTAAATGCATACATACATTTTTCTATGGCATCCTCTATTAAAAGTCCCATTTCCATTAAATTATCTTTTAATAATTGTAGTTCATGCTCAAAACTCAATCTAGCGGTCATAACACTTCCTCCTCATAATCCATTATAATTTAGCAAATATATTGTGTCAAATAAAGGTATTATCCGAATCTACCGGTGATATAATCCTCTGTTCTCTTATCTACAGGTCTCGTAAATAATGTATCTGTAGCTGCAAACTCAACAACCTCTCCTACAAGGAAAAAGGCTGTATAGTCTGAAATACGAGCGGCTTGTTGCATATTATGGGTTACGATTGCTACTGTATATTTATCCTTTAATTCAGCCATCAAATCCTCTATTTTTAAGGTAGATATTGGGTCTAAGGCTGAGGTTGGTTCATCCATTAAGATAATCTCTGGTTCTACTGCTAAGGCTCTTGCTATACATAGTCTTTGTTGCTGACCACCTGAAAGGCCTAATGCGGATTTTTTCAAACGATCTTTTACTTCGTCAAAGAGGGCCGCACCTCTCAAACTTTCCTCAACGATTTGATCAAGCTTTGCCTTGGATTTAATACCATGAATCCTAGGACCATATGCTACATTGTCATAAATGGACATAGGAAAAGGATTCGGTTGTTGGAATACCATACCAACTTTTTTACGTAATAGTGTGGTATCAACCCTTGGATCATAAATATTCTCCCCATCTACAGTTACCAATCCTTCAATTTTAACATTAGGAACTAAGTCATTCATGCGATTTAATGTTTTTAAAAATGTAGATTTTCCACATCCAGATGGTCCAATGAAGGCAGTTATTGATTTTTCTTTTATATTCATATCAATATTCTTTAATGCATGATTTGTTCCGTAATGTAAATTCAAGCCCTTTGTTATTATCTTATCCTTTAACATAAAAACCTCCAAATTATTAAGAAAAAGTCCTCTAGACTTCTCTTTTATGTCATATCTACAATTCCTCTACCTATAAGGAAATGGATTATTTGTTTACATCCAACTTATGTGCTAGATACTTTGTTAATAGATTGATACCTAGTACAATTATTAACAAAACAAATGCAATCCCGAATGCTGATTCATATTCCCCTTTTTCCATGCTTAAATATAACTGAATCGTTAATGTACCGCCTGGTTGTAATATTTTTTGAAATAATCCTTCTCCGTATTTTCCTACCTTCGGCAACAAATAACCACTTCCAGATGTAAATAGTAAAGCGGCAGATTCTCCAACAATACGTCCTATGGAAAGAATAATCCCTGTAATAATACCGGGCATTGCAGATGGTAATAAAATTGTTCTAATCATATACCATTTGGTTGCACCAATTCCTAATGCACCACTGCGATAGCTACTAGGTACAGATTTTAATGCTTCTTGTGTATTTCTAGTTATTAAGGGTAGAACCATAAGGGCTAATGTAAGTGCGCCTGTTAATATGGAGTATCCAAGTTGCAATGTTTGACCAAAGAATACATATCCAAATAAACCAAATATAATAGATGGGATGCCAGATAAGGTTTCCGTTGTAAATTCAATTAAACTTACCAATTTTCCTGGCTTTGCATATTCATTTAAGTAAATGGCAGCTCCAACACCAAAGGGGACAGAAATAATTAAGGTTATAATAATTATATATATAGTATTAATAATATTTCCGGCAATTCCAAATGTTCCTTTAATTGCACTTGGTACTGTCGTTAGAAAGCTCCAACTCACCTCTGATATTCCCTGGTATGCTACATATGCAACAATACCTGCTAGTAATAATATAGAAATTGAGGCACACAAATATATAAGACCATGAATAAAACTGTCCAAAAACCGGACACGTTTATTATATATACTAGTTACTGTCAGCATCATTATTTCCCCCTTTCATAACCTTATTAAGGACTAAATTGATGATAATTATAAAAGCAAATAGGATTAATCCAATGGTAAATAGAACATCTTTATGGGTATCGGCTGCATATGACATCTCAGAAACTACTGCTGTTGTTAAAAATCTTACAGAATTGAAAGGCAGTGGAAAATTTGCCCCATTTCCTGCTACAAGACTGATTGCCATTGCTTCTCCTATTGCACGACCTACACCTAAAACGATTGCTGTTACAATACCGGACTTAGCAGAAGGTATAATAACCTTGAAAATAGTTTGAATATGTGTTGCTCCAAGCGCAAGCGATGCCTGCTTATAATGTTTTGGAACAGCTTTTAATGAAGATTCACTTATGTTAATAACAGTTGGCAGTATCATAATTGCTAATACCAATACGGCAGAAATCAGGTTTGAACCTCCTGTAAATTGATGTGTTGGATCATCTTTAAATAATGCTATTTCAATTTTATATATAATAGGATTTAAAACCAGAATTCCAAGTAAACCATAAACAACAGATGGAATGCCTGCTAATAGCTCAACAGCTGGTTTTACTATATTTGCCAAACCCTTAGGTGCCGTTTCTGCTAAAAAAACTGCAGTCATTACACCTATTGGCACTCCAATTAATATTGCAAGGAATGTTCCAACGATAGAAGTTAGGATAACATATAGAATTCCGTAACTAGGTTCTGTCGCCGTTGGTTTCCACACAGTACCAAATAGGATGTCCTTTAGACCCACTTCAAAAATAGCAGGAGTTCCACTAATAATCATATAAATCGTTATAGAAAATACTGCTATGACAGCAAAAAGAGCACAGACAGTAAAAATTATGCCTGCGGCTTTTTCCACCGTATTTTTTGTTTTATAGCTTCCAATAATAGAGAAACCCTTTTCACTCATACAAACTCCTTATGATCTGATTTTATTCATCACAGATTCGGAAACAACATACCTTATACAAACAATTAAATTGACAAACCATTGAATTGTTATAAATAAGGTATGTGTTCCTTACACTGTCTCTATATTAAATTAATGTTTATATACTAATAGTTACTCTGCAGTTATTAATCCCACGCTCTCAATTAATGACTTTCCATCATCAGAATTCAAATATTCAAAGAATGCTTGAACTAACTCACTCTGTTCAGTTATTTCACCTTTAGTTGCCATTACAAAAGGACGGCTTAAGAAATAGTTACCTGCTTTAATATTATCAGCTGTAGCTTCCACCCCTTCTAAATTAATGGTTATTACACTATTATTGATTACGTCAAGGGACACATATCCAATGGATCCAGGGGTAGATGCTACCTTTGCCATAACACCACCGGTACTGTTTATTTCATTGGAGTACTTAGCCATATCTTCAATTTCAAGTATTTCTTCAAATGCTCCTCTAGTACCGGAACCGGATTCTCTACCAACTACAACAATTGGTTGCTCTGCTCCACCAACTTCACTCCAATTAGTAATTTCACCTGTATATATCTTTGTTAATTGATCCTTTGTTAAGTTCGTTACAGTATTTGCTTTATCAATTATAATCGCGATACCATCGATTGCTACGATATTCTCAACTGCGCCAGCTTCCTTTTCAGTATCTTTTAAATTTCTTGAGGCATTACCAATATTTACTGTCCCTGCAATAACGGCTTCAACACCAGCACTTGATCCAATAAACTCAGGGGATACCGTTACACCAGGATGCTCCAGCATAAATGCTTCTGCAACAACATTAGCTAACTTCTCCATAGATGTAGAGCCTGACATTGTAATTGTTCCGCTTAATTCACTTTCTTCCTCATTCGTATCTGTTGTATCTTTATTTGTTTCAGTATCTGTATTCGTTTCAGTATTTGTATTTTGACCTGTATCTTCTTTTTCTCCTTTATCCGTTGAACAAGCACTTAAAATACCAGCGAATAATAAACATGTTAATAATAATGTAGCTAATCTTTTTATTTTCTTTTTCATAAATATTCTCCT
>JAAYSQ010000199.1 GCA_012523925.1 Clostridiales bacterium | reverse complement strand
AAAGACGCAAAGACAGAGAAAGACGCAAAGACAGTAGAAAAGGCTAAGACTGAAGATAGCTCTAGTGTGGATATAACTGCAAATAGAGAGGAGAGCTATGAGCCAAAAGAAGATGCTAAGATTAAGAGAAGTCCAAAGCCAGAAGATATATTAAGTGCAGCAGGAGAAACAACGATTCCGAAATATAAATTACCTAGAGGTTGGAAAACTGTAGAGCGGTTACAGGATAATCCTTATGCTAGCTGGAAGAAAGTTGATCTTCCTAAGAAGGATAATAAAATCGAGAAGGCAGCAATTAGTCATGGAGAAGAAGAGCAGAAAAAGGGTATGGAACTCGAACAAGAAAGGCAGTTAAGAAATGAACAATTGCAAGAAAAAGAACTCATTCAAGAAAAAACAATATCAAATTTAAGGGAATCAAGAAATAAGGAAATTGTTAACAAAGAATCTCCTATTGCTGTTCGGTTTTTTGAAAGATTTCCAAGAATTAACCCCTTTGAAGATAATGAGATAATACTATGCGTAAAGATTGAACCCAAGGATATAGGTCTTCTTCCCAAAGAGCTCTGGGGATTAAGTAATAATAGTTTTCTTCTTCACGGATACTATAGTTACCGCCATCTGATATTTGCTAAAATGATGGATCGCTTTGGCGTCCGCTATATTATTGGAGTACCAGGAACCTATCACAATAAGGAGAAATTTATAGCAAAAATGTTTGGTTTTGATTGCTTTAAGTCTGCTAAGAAACGCGAACTAAGGCAGGGTGACTTTGGATACTGGTATGTCGCAATCTCCATTTAATAGCAAGGAAGAATTCGTTATCACTCCAAACTTTTAGTCGACACCCCTAAGTTCTACATTTTGAATATAGGGCTTAAGTAGATTAACAAAACTTAATAAAGTATCCTTTGTGTGATTACTTAGTCCTGGAGAGAGTATTTCCCCAGAATCCTTATAGGATTGTAGATAGTAAGATTTTGCTCCCTTTATCCAATTCCCAATAGAAAGAAGATCTTCTGCGGAATGATGCTCCTTTACAATTGTAGTTCGAAATTCATAGTTAACTGGTGCAGATAATAAGTAGTTAATACTATCGCTTATTGTATCAATATTATAATTCTTTAAACCAATGGATAAACCGTAGTTTTCTCTGGAGTTTTTAATATCCATTGCAACATAATCGACAAGTTTTGATTCTACTAAAGATTTTATAACAGAGGGGTTAGACCCGTTGGTATCTAACTTAACTTTCAGTCCCAGCGCTTTAATTTCTCTTATTAGGGTGACTAACTCAGGGTAGATTGTGGGTTCTCCTCCGGTAATACATACGCCCTCTAGGATTTTCTTTCGTTTGGCTAGATAAGATAGAACATCTTTGGCGGGTATTGTGGGAACATATGCGGGATAAAGTACCAAGGATGAATTTTGACAAAAAGGGCAACGCATATTACAGCCACCTAGGAATATTGTAGAAGCTAAGTGCCCTGGATAATCGAGCAGAGTTGTCTTATTAAAACCGTGAATCTGCATATTGTCACCTCATTCCAATTATGTTACACTTACCTTATTGTGAAACACTAAACCTATAACAGTAAGATACAATAACTATATCAAAATTCATTATAGTAGTCTAGTTGAAAAGGAAATGAAGGCAATGTCAACCAATGAGAAATATATGAAAGAAGCATTGAAACAGGCTAAGAAAGCATATCTTCTAGGTGAAGTACCAATTGGCTGTATAATTGTATATAAGGATAAAATTATTGGTAGAGGTTATAATAAACGCAATACGAAAAAAACAACCTTAGCCCACGCCGAACTCGTTGCAATTGAGAAAGCAAGTAAAGTAATGGGGGATTGGCGTTTGGAAGACTGCACTATGTATGTCACCTTAGAGCCATGTCAGATGTGTGCTGGAGCCCTCGTGCAAGCTAGAATAAAGCAGGTTGTAATAGGTACCATGAATTCAAAGGCTGGATGTGCTGGATCCATACTAAACCTTCTACAGATGGAGGAATTTAACCATCAGGTGGAAATTGTGAATGGAGTTATGGAGAAGGAATGCACTGATATTCTGCAACAATTTTTTAAAGAACTACGGGCACGTAATAAAGAGGCTAAATTGGCGGCTAAGGCAGAAGAAACCCAGAATTAACATATGAATTATTTACGGATATAGGCTTAATCTTATTGATTGACGGATCTAGATAGAATATCATATTGATTTCATAACCTATAAAATCAATTTGAAAATTTAACCTTAAAATAGGAAAAGCTTGAGGGTTGACATACGCTTAAAAAAGCTATATACTTGGCATACAGCATTTTTGCTGGAACTAATTTTGTCATAAGATTTCCGTGCAGCCGGGGAGATAGCGGTGCCCTGTACCTGCAATCCGCTATAGCAGGGGTGATGTTCGGCCTCGGGTGATTTACTGTAGGGCTGCCCTTTATAAGTGATGTTGACGTTTGGGTCTTACGCAACAGGAATTTGTGAACCGTGTCAGGTCAGGAATGAAGCAGCACTAAGCAAACCCTTCTGTGTGCCGTAAGGATGCCTGGACCGAGTTAACTGTAAAGGTAACGCCTATGGTGTTCATCCAAAGCTGAACGCACGGATTAAATATATATTATTCTATGAATAATGGAAAGGTATCGGTTCATCCCGGTACCTTTTTTATTGTCAAGAAAAGTTTAAACATGAGAATTTTGACCTATATTGATAAATTAAGGGATATTCTCTTTTTTATAGAAGATTTTTAGGGTATAATGTTATTGATAACAAGAAAAGAGAATGGATTAAGGCGGTGTATCAATGGAGTGGAACATTAATCCGAACAAATTAAATCAACTTGGAAAGGGAACTGTTATCTTTACAGAGGGAGAGTCTGTATTCAGTATTGCTCTTGTTATAAAAGGAAGAGTGCTCATCCAAAACAATGGAGCAAAGTTGGTTGTGAGTTCTGGAGCTTTTCTAGGAGTAAATGATTTATATACTGGAAAATACCAAAGTACTTATACAGCGGTTGATGATCTATTAATATATGCTTTTTCCGTTAATCAGCAAGATGATTTAGAGCAGGTTTTATCGATGAATAATGACTATCATGGTTTTATGGTAGCATCTAATAATCATATCATTTCGGAGCTAGATCAAATCTACCGAGGTTTTT
>JAAYSQ010000198.1 GCA_012523925.1 Clostridiales bacterium | reverse complement strand
TCTTCCTTTCCATATAGAACGCCGATACCCATAGGTGCCAGCATCTTGTGACCGGAAAACACAATAAAATCCGCATCCAATTCTGCGACATTCACTTTCTGATGGGGTAAACTTTGCGCTGCATCAACAATTGCAATTGCTCCAACACTATGGGCTTTCTGAATGATATTCTTCACTGGATTTACCGTTCCAAGCACATTGGAGACATGGGTGATCGATACAATCTTTGTTTTCTCAGTGATTTTTTTTGCAATCTCTTCTTCCGAAATGATGCCTTCCTCATTTAGATAAAGGTACTTCAATGTTGCCCCTTTTGCTTTGGCCACCTGCTGCCATGGAACAAGGTTGGAATGATGCTCTGCTATCGATATTATGATCTCATCGCCTTCCTTTATAAAATGCATACCATAGGAGTAAGCTAGTAAATTAAAGCTCTCCGTAGCATTCTTTGTAAAAATAATTTCTTTATCTTTATTGGCACCGATAAAGTTCTTAACTGCACTTCTGGCATTTTCATAAGCTTCCGTTGCCTTCATACTAAGCAAGTAAGCACCCCTGTGTGGATTTGCATTATTGTTCTTATAATAATCCTCTAGCGCTTTCATAACGGAGATTGGCTTTTGCGTTGTTGCAGCACTATCGAGATAGACAAGGCGATGCCCATTCATTTCTTGATTCAGGGTGGGAAAATCTGCTTTTATATTATTCTGCATCCGATAGCCCCCTCCTAATCTCTTCAAAAATCGCATTCCGGATATTTTCCTCAGGAATTCGATCTATAATTGGTCGAAATGCAGCTTCAATAATTAATTTTTTTGACTCTGCCTCAGAAAATCCTCTCGTCATCAAATAGAATAGGTGATTCTCATCAATCTTACCGGCGCTGGCTGCATGCTGTCCAGAGACATCCTCCTCAGTACATAGAAGAAGTGGAACGGATCTGTTTCTAACTTTGTCACTAAGCAGTACCGCATATTCTTCCTCTGCTCCCGTAGACTTTACGGCGCCCTTCTTAAAATCCAGGGTTCCTTTAAAGATCTTATTGCATTGGTCCTGTAAGACACCTTTTATTTCCATGTTGCTTTTGGTTTCTTTGCCATAATGGTTCATAAGGTAGTTCATATCAATAATGCGCTCTTTATCACCCATATAGACGGTATACATATTAGCGGTACTTTGATTACCTTGCAAATCGGTCCGCACATTCGTGATACTTTCTTTGGCACCAAGTTCTACGATAACATAATTTACCCTCGCACCTTCTTCAAGCTTAGCAAAGCAAGCTCCTAGATGGGTACTTTCCTTTGAAAGGTTCTGGATAATAATATAATTTACCGTAGACCCTTTCTCACAATAGATCCTAGTTAGGCCATTGTGATAAGCTTTTGTAGAGGATTTGGATTGATAATCTACGATTATGGTAATTTCACTATCTTCCTTTGCAAAGATTACATTATTATCAATTACCTGGGACTGTTCATCTGTCATTGTTAAATTAAAGCATAAGGGGTCTTGAAGCTTTTCTCCTGCTTTTGTCTCTAGATAAAAACCGGCATTATATTCCTCCAGAGCATCCCCCTGTACTTTTTCACCAATACCCTCATAGGAAATGGTATCAAAGATACTATTCTTCACTTTATCCTCATTCATAGGTTCAAGAATTCCAGAAAAATCACTCTCTCTTGACCATTGATAGGAAAATGGAATTTTTCTTATATTCTCATTCGTAAAACGATCTTCAATTGATATATCATTAACTCCGAGCCAACTCCAAGTAGGGACAGGGATCGGGTTAATTTTATTTAGTTTATTATTTTTCATAAAATACACCACCTTATCCTATACTGCCTTCCAGCTCAAGCTTAATCAGATTGTTCATTTCTACCGCATATTCTAGTGGTAGTTCCTTGGCGATTGGCTCTGCAAATCCACGGACAATCATTGCCTTTGCTTCCTCTTCACTGATGCCTCTGGTCATAAGATAGAAGATTGCTTCATCACTGATTCTTCCAATCTTCGCCTCATGGCCAATGGTAACCTCATCGTTCATAATATCGAGTGCAGGGATGGTATCCGATCTAGAGATATCATCAAGCATCAATGATTCACAGGAAATGGTTGATTGGGAATGATGGGCATTGGAAGTCACCTTCACGGAACCACGATATATAGCTTCTCCGCCACCTTTGGATATGGATTTGGTATTGATGGTGGAGGAAGTATATGGTGCCGCATGAACGACTTTCGTTCCAGTATCTAGAACCTGTCCTTTGCCGGCAAAACTAATTCCAGTGAATTCTGATTTTGCCCCTTCCCCTTTAAGGATACTCATGGGATATAACATTGAAACCTTAGAACCAAAGGATCCAGAGATCCATTCGATGGTACCATTTTTATCTACTGTTGCCCGTTTGGTATTTAAGTTCATCATATTCCTGGACCAGTTTTCTATCGTGGAATAACGTAAAGAGGCATCCTCTTTCACATAGAGTTCTACACAACCAGCATGTAGGTTGGTTACATTATATTTTGGTGCAGAACAACCCTCTATAAAATGAAGTTTCGCTCCCTTTTCAACAATAATCAGGGTATGTTCAAATTGCCCAGCTCCTGGTGAATTGGAGCGGAAATAGGATTGGAGCGGAATATCCACTTGTACCCCTTCCGGCACATACACAAAAGAACCACCGGACCAAACAGCTCCGTGAAGAGCGACAAATTTATGGTCGTTTGGTGGTACCAGTTTCATAAAGTACTGCTTTATAATATCCTCATATTCACGGACAGCCGTTTCCATATCTGTATAGATAACACCCTGCTTAACTAACTCTTCTTTGATACTATGATATACAACTTCCGAATCATACTGGGCACCTACACCAGCAAGATACTCATGTTCAGCCTTTGGAATTCCCAATTTATCAAAGGTATCCTTAATTTCATCAGGAACCTCACTCCAATCGCCTTTCATCTCCGTATCCGGCTTTACATAGGTAACAATATTATTCATATCTAGAGCATCTAGATTTGGTCCCCAAGTTGGAAGGCCCATTGCCTCATAGGTCTCCAAGGATTTCAAACGAAAATCCGTCATCCATCCAGGTTCATTTTTCTTTCTTGAGATATCGAGAATAATCTCTTTTGTTAAGCCTTTTTCTGATTTATAATTAAATTTATCTTCATTTTTGATATCGTATATACGACGGTCGATATCTTCAACAATTGTTTTTTTCTTTGCCATTGCATGCTCCCCCTTACGAATTTACGACTTCTTTATATTCGGTAAATCCATGATTGATGATTTCTTCCGCTACGGAAGCATCTCCGGTTTTAACAATTCTACCATCGGTTAAGACATGGACAAAGTCCGGTTTAATATATTCAAGCAACTTGCTGCTATGGGTAATAATTAGTAGTGACTTTTCCTCATTTAGAAAATGATTAATCCCATCAGCTACATTTCTAACAGCATCTACATCAAGACCTGAATCAATCTCGTCAAGAATTGCAAGCTTGGGATCTAGCATCATCATCTGTAGGATTTCACTTTTCTTTTTCTCACCACCAGAAAAACCAACATTCAGATATCTCTGGGCATAACTTTCATCAAAATGAAGTAAATCCAGCTTCTCCTTCATATCCTTACGGAATTGAAAGAATTTGAGTGGTTTTCCTGTAATTGCAAATTTAGCCCCTTTCAGCATTCCTTCTACTGTAATTCCGGGTACCTCTTCCGGTGTTTGAAAAGATAGAAAGATACCCTTTCTTGCTCTTTCATCCGTATTCATTTCCGTTATATCTTCCGCATCAAATTCAATACTACCTTTCGTTACCTCATAGTTTGGATGTCCCATAATTACATTCATCAAAGTTGATTTGCCTGCACCATTCGGTCCCATAATTACGTGAACTTCTCCCTTATTCACTGTAAGATTTAAACTTCTTAAGATCTCTTTATTCTCCGTATTAACATGGAGATCATTAATTCGTAATAATCCTTTTTCTATCATATACATCAGGCCTTTCTAGTTTTTATAAAATAAATATTAGTATTCGTATCTGAACCAAAGTCTTGGTACTTTTTCCTATGTAAACAATGGTTCCCTCTATATAAAATAATATCCTACTCTTTTAATACCTATTATTTTACTCGGAATTAAATAATATTCTATAACTTGAATCACAATTTGTCAATGATTTTGAATTTGGTTCAATAAGTCATTGTATCTATAACACCATAAAAAATGCACAGAATAAGCAAAAAAATATCTACTTTCAACTGCTTACTCTGTGCATTTAACATTTTGTCACTATAAATTCCTCTTCCAGACACCCTTAAAATAGAAAGTTAGCGATAGAATCATTGATATACCCCATCCGGTCGGCCATGCAATCCATATTCCTGTAATTCCAAAAATAGCTTCCAATAGATAGGCAAATAGGATACGAAATGCCAAACCAGTAAATGTGACAACCATAAACCAGCTCATCGTACCAGATCCACGAAGAATACCATCACCCATAAGCTTTATCGCTAGCAGATAGTAGCCAGGGGCAACAATTTTAATAAAATCCTTACCAGTATTCATCGCCAGTTGGCTATCTGAATTAAGGAAAAGTTTTAAAATTGTTTCATCAAAGAAGAAGTACACAAGAAAAAAAGGCAATGCTACTAATATACCCATGATACATCCAGCTCTAAATCCTTTCCTTACCCGATCTAACTTCTTTGCACCAATATTCTGGGCTGTAAATGTAGAAATTCCATTGGCAAAAGTTGTGAATGACGTAATAGCGAATGTATTTAACTTGACAGCAGCTGAATAACCCGCAATAACAGCTGAGCCATAACCGTTAATTAGTCTCTGCAAAAGGAAATTACCTACAGATATAATACTTTGTTGAATTATACTAGGTATCGCTATCCTACTGATCCGACTTAGCATTTCCATAGAAAATATTGGCGCATCACTCTTTAAATTGACCCTTTTTAATCGTATTATAAGCGTAAGGAAACATAAGATACCTGATATACCTTGACATAGAAAAGTTGCCCAAGCAATACCTGCTATACCCAAATCAAAAATCACAACAAAAAACCAATCTAAAAATATATTTCCTAAAGATGAACCTATCAAAAAATATAAGGGAGTTCTTGAATCTCCTAATGCATTAAACATTCCTGTGCAGATATTATATAGAAAAAGGAAGGTTAAGCCTCCAATATAGATGTTTAAGTAGAGGGCTGCATCCTTATAGATATTACTTGGTGTGTTAATCATCCTCATCAGCAAGTCGCTGAATGCCAAACCTAGGATAGTCAAAGCAACACTTAATACCCCACAGGCGATAAAAGTGGTACTGATTGCCGTTTTCATATCACGATAGTGTTTTCCTCCAAACAATTGGGAGATTACGACGGAAAATCCAACATTACTACCGATTGCTACCGCCATAAAAATCATAGTAATTGGATAGGAAGAACCAACTGCCGCTAAAGCATCCTCACCAATAAATTTACCTGCAATCATACTGTCTGCAACATTATATAATTGTTGAAATATCACGCTAATCAACATTGGTACAGAAAAAAGCCATAGTTTTTTGCTAATATTTCCTTCCGTTAAGTCCGTAATCATCGTTTCTCTCCTTTGTTCTACAAACCATATCCCTGCATTAATTCTAGATTATAAAAATTATTCCTCCATAATAAAGTAATAAAGGTAATAGCAAACTGTATGTAGTTATATTTATCAAACTACGAGTTGTATTATCTCTGCCAACAATTACTCCAAGTTACATTTTTAACATTAGGATTGATTCCTCTTCTTTCAAACAATTCCGTTATTGTAACGAATGTATATCCTTCTTCTAGCAGTCCTGTAATCATTGCAGGTAATGCCTCTACTGTGTTCGTATTTCCTTCAAAATCATGAAGCAAAATGATATCTCCATCTTGAACCTTTTCAAGTAAAATTTTGCTTCTTTGCTCAGCCGTTACGATATCTTCCCAATCCAAGCAATTTATCCCACTGATAAAAGGGAGATCAATCACTTCATGCATAACATCCTTTATGGCTATATAGGGAGGGCGGAAAAATTTGGGTCGCACACCAACCATTTGATAGATGCATTTATCTGTCTTATGCACCTCTTCATTTATCTGCTCATTAGTTAGCTTTGTCATATCTGGATGGCTCCAGGAATGATTATGTATCTCGCATCCCAAGCTTAACTCTCTCTCCAAGATTGATTTCGTTTTATCATTAATGTGATTCCCTATAAGAAAGAAGGATGCGGTAATATGATGTTTCTCTATAATATCCAGTATTAATGGTGTAGTAGTTATACTGGGTCCATCATCAAAGGTTAATGCTACTAACTTTTCCTTTTTCATACTGTTCCTCCTTTTGTAATAATTTAGCTATTAATTCATGTTTCCTATTATACTCATGAAAACAATTTAAGTAAACAGACGGTTTTTATAAGGTTTTTATATTTGCATATTAAAACTACAGATTTTATTTATTTACTCTTAATAATCTTT
>JAAYSQ010000197.1 GCA_012523925.1 Clostridiales bacterium | reverse complement strand
TCGTTAGAAGGGCCGAGTTTCTGAACGGGCTTTAAATTAAATTCCTCAACTATTTCATCCTTAAATTCACGCAGTGCTTCTTTTACACCGATTTTTACGGCATTTACAATGATAAGAAATAAAATGCAAGCAATAAAAATAATATAGATTATGATCATAGCTATTATACACCACCTAACTCTTAATAATTAAGTGCAAACGGAAATTAATAATATTTCTAAAATAATGTGATTTCTTTAATAATATCATTGCTCATAGCCATTATCAGTATAAAAGGTTTTAACGCGTATGGCTTGGTTATGGTCACCGAATTGTTCTCCAAATAGGGTGCAACCACCGCAATTTGCAGTGTCCTTTGGAACCTCAAAGCGTAAGCTTATGGTACTGGAATAATCGATATTCAGATCTTTTATATTGGTTTCAGATATCTTACTGCTTCCGTCAATAAAGGTACCTTCTGAATTGATAATTAAGGTTTTTAGTAGACCATATTGGTTTAGCCGCTCCGGCCACCACTGCGGATTAAGATAACCCTTACGAGCGCCAAAATCACCGGGACTAACCCAAAAGCCGAGAGATATCCCATTGATAGAGAAATAGATATCAGAGGGGTAATCTTCATTATATTCTGGACATTCGGAGCATATTTCAAAGGAAATCTGCATTTCATTCAAGGTCTGACCAGCTTTTAAATGATTTGGTAAATTATATTCGATATAACCACTGCCAAACCAAAGGATTCCAGCTTCAAATCGTTCCGGGAAAGAAAAATATCTACTATCATCTAGTTCCCCAACAATCTTTTGGTCGGTTGCTATACCACAAGTTGGATTTACCTTATAGGCAGTATAATGGCCGATCCGGATATCATCTTGGTAGAACTTTCTGTTTTCACGGACTGGAGCCAAATCAATCATTAATCGATCATGCCTTGGACGAATGATTTTCATGGTACCTCGTTTTCCGGCAGTCGAGTGGATTTTTATGAGTCCTGCTTGCTCTAATTTCTTTACATGCATGGAAATGGCACTATTGGAAAGTCCAAGACTTTCTGCTAAGTCATTCATACTAAGATGATCATCCTTATAAATTAACTCCATAATCTTAAGACGCATCGGTGTACTTAAGGCTTTTAAGACATCTTCCGCCTCTTGTATCGATTTTAAATATAGCAAATAAATTCCCCCTCACAATTCCTGGAAGTGTAATACAAATTAAAAACATTATAATGAATAAGAAAATTAAAGTCAATCTTAGTTAAATTAGAGATATAGTAATAATATATATTTTTCCTTAATTTATCTTGACATTTATGTAGGATTATAGTAATTTATAGTTAACTTAAATATTAAATATTTCACTATATAATTAAATAATTAAAGGAAAGGGTTGGCTTATGGTTAAATTATTCGTTAATACTAAGAAGAAGATTGGTCATATTAACAAAGAGATTTACGGACATTTTTCAGAGCATCTTGGAAGATGTATTTACGAAGGAGTTTATGTTGGGGAAAATTCAGAAATACCTAATACAAACGGAATGCGTAATGATGTAGTGAAAGTACTGAAAGATATGAAAATTCCTGTACTGCGTTGGCCTGGCGGATGCTTTGCTGATGAGTATCATTGGAGAGATGGTATTGGACCAAAGGAAAATCGTAAGAAAATGATCAATACCCACTGGGGTGGTGTGGTAGAGGATAATAGTTTTGGTACCCATGAATTTATGGAGCTTTGTGAGCAACTGGAATGTAAATCCTATATCAATGGTAATATGGGAAGCGGTACCGTGCAGGAAATGTCCGAGTGGGTTGAATACCTTACCTATGATGGCGTATCACCCATGGCAGATTTAAGGGCCAAGAATGGTCACCCAGAACCTTGGAAGGTGGATTACTTCGGAGTAGGAAATGAGAATTGGGGTTGTGGCGGTAATATGACACCGGAATATTATGCTAATGAGTACCGCAGATATCAGACCTATGTTCGAAATTATAATAGTAAAGCGCCTATTTATAAAGTAGCTTGCGGGCCCAATAACGACGATTATGAATGGACAAAAGTTGTACTAGAAACAACTCATAAGAACGCACCTCCTCATACCCATGGTTTCATGAATGGTTTATCTCTTCATTATTATACTGTTCCAAGAACATGGCAGCAAAAAGGTAGTGCAACCGATTTTGATGAGAAGGAATATTATATGACATTAAGTAAGACATTATATATGGACACTCTAATCAAAAGGCATGGTGCGATTATGGATCAATTCGATCCAGATAATAAGATTGGCTTAATCATTGATGAATGGGGAACCTGGTATGATGTGGAACCGGGAACAAACCCTGGCTTCCTATTCCAACAGAATACAATGCGTGATGCACTGGTAGCAGGAATTAATCTGAACCTATTCAACAAACATTGTAACCGTGTCAAGATGGCTAATATTGCACAACTTGCTAACGTATTGCAATCCGTTATTTTAACCGAAGGCGATAAGATGGTTCTTACACCGACATATCATGTATTTCATATGTATCAGCATCATCAGGATGCAGAACTTTTGGAAAGTTCCATTGATAGTGTAAATATTGGTTTAGAGGAAGAATATCAGGTACCGAATTTGTTAGAATCCACATCCATGGATAAGGATGGAAAGATACATATAACCTTAACTAATCTTTCCTTAACCGATAGCTATGAGATTGACGGTATATTTACCGAAGCATCAGTGAAATCTGTAAAAGGAACTATTCTTACCAATGATATGAAAGCTCATAATACCTTTGAAGATCCAGATAAAGTGCATCCAGTAGAATTTTCAAAATACCAAGTTACAGAAAAGGGGTTACAATTTACCATCCCTGCATGTAGTGTTTTGCATCTAGAAGTTGAAATTTAATCAAGGTCTTAGATAATTTAATCTTTGTGTAATAGTATTAGGCGGGCAAAAATGATATACTCCCTTTAGAGTTATGGTTTAAATAGGAAACCGTTTACGAAAAGGAGTAGGATATCATTTTGGCCTGCTTTTTTATTTTATTGATCTATTTTGTTTTTATTTGCATATTGAAAAGAATGAAATTTTGCGTATAATAGTTAATGCCTTTGCTTAAGGAATACTTTCTTAAAATATCTACAATACTTTATGACAAACGATTAATTTGGAGAAAAACAATGCAAAAAAATTGGAAGAAAAATATTATACTATTTTTATCAAGTCAAACAATATCATTATTGGGATCTTCCTATCGGATTCATTGATAGCAATATCAACATTGTTAATCGCTGTCTTATTTCTTCTAGGATATGACACAATATGGATGCTATTTGCCGTATCTGCAATTCGTGCCCTAGGACAGGGAATACAGACACCAGCAGTTAGTGCCATACTACCACAGATCGTTCCGGAAGATAAATTAACCAAAGTAAATGCCACCAACCAAAGTATTCAATCCTTGGTAATGTTGGTATCACCTATGATTAGTGGTGCATTATTATCCCTTGCACCCTTAGAGTACATTTTCTTTATTGATGTTATAACTGCGGCAATCGCTGTAGTTATATTAGTAACTTTTCTTAAAGTTCCATCGCATGCAAAAGCATTGCAAACAGAGAAAGTCAGCTATTCTAAAGACCTAATCGACGGAATACGATACATCCGAAAACATAAATTTATTAAAAGGTTTTTCCTGTTCTGTGGACTGTTCTTTATCCTGGCTGGACCGGTAGCATTTTTGACACCTCTTCAGGTAACAAGAAGCTTTGGGGAGGATGTCTGGAGATTGACAGCGATTGAAATCACCTTCTCAATTGGTATGATGATTGGTGGATTATTTATGGCATTTTGGGGTGGGTTTAAGAATCGGGTACACACCATTGCATTATCCAGCTTTCTTATGTCTGCTTGTA
>JAAYSQ010000196.1 GCA_012523925.1 Clostridiales bacterium | reverse complement strand
TCCTGTTCTAGCTTTTCAAGTCGCATTAATAATTGATCATATTCATAGTCGGAGATTTCCGGATCATCCTGATTATAATATCTATCATTATGATACTGTATCAGTTCCCTTAATTGCTCTATTTCCTGCTTGATGTCCATTGTACACCGAACCTCCCTCTTTATTAGTTTACTTCTTATCTTATATCATGGATTAAATTACTTTGCTCGATGTTAATTGCATTTTTACAATTAGTTGTTTTTGTTTTAATTATCCACATGGTTCTTTAAAAATTAGACTTCTATCCACAATATATGGTTATTGTCAACTGCTTATCTTGCTCTATTTTTATAGATAAGGTTATTCATACCTTCAATTTCTTTCTCTGTAACATTACGATAATTGCCTGGTTTCAGCCTTCCCAAATGAATATTCATAATTCGAATCCGTTGAAGACTTATTACATTATAATTCAAATATTCGCACATTCTTCTGATTTGTCGATTTAATCCTTGCGTTAGAATAATTCGAAATGTATACTTATCAATCGGCTTTATCTTACAAGGTTTTGTAACCGTATTAAGAATTGGTACTCCAGATGACATTTTCTTTATAAATTCAGTGGTAATCTCCTTATTGACTTTGACGATATATTCCTTTTCATGTTGATACTCTGCACGTAATATCTTATTTACAATATTACCATCGTTAGTTAATAGTATTAAACCTTCTGAATCCTTATCTAATCTACCAATAGGATATATTCTCATACTATAATTAATATAATCTACTATATTGTTAGGTTCCCGACGATCCGTTGTGCATACAATACCTACTGGTTTATTGAATGCAATCAATGCCAGTTTTTCTTCTCTTTTAACAGGCTTCCCCATATAGGTGACCAGATTATCTTTAGTAACTTTTGCACCCATTACAGCTTTAATTCCGTCAATTTTAACTTTCCCCTCAAGAATCGCCCGGTCTGCTTCTCTTCGGGAGCATACACCTGCCTCACTTAAGAATTTATTAATTCGAATTTCTCCATTTCCTTGATCAGGAGACGTTAATCTTTTTGTACGTTTCGCCATTTATAACCATGCCTTTCATCACTATATGCCAATTTGTTCGTAACAAATCACATACTCACACTTCCTACATATATTTTAATAATCACCCAAGTATGTGTGTAATTATACTGTATTTCAAATCTTCCGTCTACTTATTTTTACCCTATAATGATAGACTTTATCCACAATTTATAGGCTTCATAGGTCTCTTGTACTTTTTAAAAATCGATTATTATAGTATCAAGTACCTGTATATAAAACACCGTAAAAAACTGCTGTATCCGATGTGCTATCGTTACAGCAGTAATTATTCTTAAGTTATTAATATATAAAACTTCTTTCCGTCGCATTGGTTTCTGCAATCTTCTATTTCTCTATTCTTCTGAATTTTCTTGCCGCTCTGAAGCAAGTTTATCGATACTATCCCAGAAAGTCTTTAGGTCCTCATCCTGAGATTTCGCTTCTTCACCCTTTTCGTTGGTCATATTAAGTAATTCTTGAACGTCACTATCATTATTTCTTGCATCATAATATTCCTTTAACTCTTCGTCCATTTCATCAGAATAAATCTTATACTTGCCATTATCATCCTGAACCAGATAGAATTTAGACACACCTGGTGCCATTGTATTCACACCATTAAATTTAATTTCCTGATATACATAAGCAATATAAGCATCATTATCTAAACTCTTCTTTAAGTAGGTCTCGATATTACGGTAATCATCAATGTATTCTGTCTTCCTTTGTAGTTGCTCAACTGTTGGAGCCTTAGAAGGATCGGTTAATAAACTCTTAATCTTCTCTACATCACTACTATTCTTAGCAGTATAGTATTCCTCAAAAAGGGTTTGGATCTCTTGATTCGTTGTCTTCTCCAGTTCATAAACTGGAATAGGAGTTGGTGTGGGAGATGGCGTTGCCGTCGGAGAAGCGGTTTCAGAATTCTCCATAGCAAGAGCATCATCTGCCAGTGCTAATGTCTCATGATCTCCTTCCGCAGATAGTAATAAATTAGCTTCCTGAACCATCGCATCATTGGATCTTTCCTCTGCTTTTGAGCTATCCTTACTAATTGAAAGCGTTAACAATCCAATACCCATAGTGCTCATGGTAGTTAACATGATAATCTTTTTATATTTAAGCTTCATAATGTTCTCCTCAAATTACGAATTCAGAATTCCTTCTAGTTAGTTCCTATTTTAGCAAAAGTAATATAAAAATGCAACCTATAATTTCATTTTTATGTAATATTATTTAACATTTTTGTAACATTTAAGTTCATAATATGACTTTTACTTTTATGAGCCATTAGTTTAACAATTGAAATACCTTAGTTTTATTCTTTACATAATCAATTTTTTAGTATATAATAACATAGTCCGAATTTAAGGACGTGCACCTGTGGCTCAGTGGATAGAGCGTTCGCCTCCGGAGCGAAAGGTCGCTGGTTCGAATCCAGTTAGGTGCATTAAAGACAATTTTTTATAAAATAAAGTGGTCAAAATCATGTTGGCCACTTTATTTTTTTATTTTATCAAAATGATATAGCAAATAATTCATTCGATATTACTAAAAACTTTTTTCTTTATACATTTGTTTTCTTTGTAAATAATACTGTTATCAATACAATAACCAGTCCAATGCTAAAAATCCACATGATAACGTCAGGTACAGGTTTGTTTAATAATATAAGAACAATTATCGCAATAATCCCGATAGTTTCTATAAATAGTCCAATCTTTGTTGTGTTTGAAAATTTCCTAATACCATTCACTCCTTATCTTCTATTACTGTAGAATAACACACCTGTATATTACCATATACAAGAGATTTTAAAAACAGGGTTAGTGATTCTTTTCACTAACCCTGTTATTTTAATTCATATTAACTTATGAACTATCGTTTGAAATTATAGAGCTTACTCCATTTCAGCGAGTTTCTTTAATTTCTCGTATTTCTCTTTCGCATTCTTTTCAGCCTGCTCAAAGAGTTGTTTTGCTCTCTCTGGATTAGAACGAGCAAGAGAACTATAACGAACCTCATTATTTAAGAAGTCTTGATAGCTTGTGGAAGGTTCCTTACTATCTAACTGGAATGGATTCTTGCCTTCCTCTTTGAGACGAGGATCGTAACGGAAGTTATGCCAGTATCCGGATGTCACTGCCATCTTCTCTTCTGTCATAGCGTTAGACATACCACCCTTGATACCATGGCTGATACATGGAGCATAAGCAATAATTAAGGAAGGTCCATTGTAACTTTCTGCTTCTTTCAATGCTTTCATTGTCTGATTATAATCAGCACCCATAGCAATCTGTGCTACATATACATAACCATAGCTCATTGCAATTGCAGCAAGGTCTTTCTTCTTAACTTCCTTACCAGCAGCAGCAAACTGTGCTACAGCACCGGTCTGTGTAGACTTAGATGACTGTCCACCTGTATTGGAGTAAATCTCTGTATCGAATACTAAGATATTAACATCCTGTCCACTAGCAATAACGTGATCCAGACCACCGAAACCAATATCGTAAGCCCATCCGTCACCACCGAAGATCCATTGTGATTTCTTAGCTAGGAATTCTTTATTCTTTAGGATATTCTTACCTTCTTCACACTTCTCTAATACTCGAAGTAAAGCACTAGCAGCGCCAGAGTTCTCACGACCATTTTCATAGGTAGCAAGGTATCTTTCTGCAGCCGCTTTTACATCTTCTTTAGAAGTATT
>JAAYSQ010000195.1 GCA_012523925.1 Clostridiales bacterium | reverse complement strand
CCTTCTATTTTATTGATGAATACTCGTTCAAGCATATCTTCTGTAAATATAATGTTTGACATATCATCACCGCCTACAATAGGTTCTCTATTTCTTCTATATCATCTTGTCCTACTCTTATTTCTCCCGACATAAGTTTTGGAAGGAGGGTGTCGCGGGTTATTTCTAAATTCTTAACTTCTTTCTTTAGATGAGCTATAAAATTTTCATAATCATTAAATAGCTTAAGTGTTTTCGCTGGCATATCATTTGGAACAGCAAACTTAAACTCTTCAATCATTCCCTTCGTAATATAATTGATTACAGAACCCTTATGCCCAGAAACTATTTGTGGGAGATAAAATTCAATCAAATTGTATAAAAGACCTACATACTTTTCATCATATGGTATTAATATATAAGTCCTCTGATATGCTTCAAACTTTCCATTATATCTCTTTACATTGAAATCCCCATTTCCAGCTAATAAGATTGCATTAGCATCAAAAGAATAATCATCTGTATAAAATATTCCTTGTGAACAAGTAAAAAATGGGTATTCTCCATTATCTATTGCTATATTCGCATTTTTCTTACCTGTAATAACTGGAAAGAAATCTCCTAATGTTTTTACTTCCCACCCTTCAGGAATCATCCCTAATTCACTTTCGACAAACTGTCCATCTTGGAAAAGCTCAAAATCAACAAACCGAGACTTAAAGATGGCTTGGGCTTGGGCTTCTAGGTTGGCTATTATGGCGTTGTTGGTTTCGATTTTTTTGTCGAAAGACTTTAATTTTTTTGAAGTTCCCACTTGCATTTCTAATTTGGGTATATATACTTCAAACTGTTTTAAAGCGCTCTTATCACCTCTAGGCATTTTTGTACCTTTAGAAGTTTTTGTCGCATAATCAAAAAATGTATCTTGCATTAATAAATAATATAGATAACTTAAGTCCACTCCCTCTTTGGGAGTAAAAATTAATACGTCATTTGAAGTAATACCATCTGATGTTGCAAACCATATTTTTTTAAAATAAGGTCTAATATTAGAAACTAGAATATCACCTTTATAAAAATGTTTTCCTGATTTGTTTAAAGACGATTCTAAATTGGAATCGAGTCCTCTTTTTTCAGGCAACAAATGGGCTGTTGTTACATACAGTAAACTATCATCACTATTATCTTTAATATTCTCATTTCTTAATTTAGCAATGTCTCCTAAAAACTTATACCCCATACCCCAACTCCTCTAAATTCGCCTTTATCTCCGCTTCCAGTGCATTAGACTCTTCAAATAAGTCGGCTAACTCATTTGTAAGTCTCTCCATCTTTTCTTCGAAAGGCTCACCGTCATCATCTGCTTCTTCTAAACCTACATAGCGTCCTGGAGTTAGGACAAAATTATTTGCTTCAATTTCTTCTAAATCTGCTACATGTGCATAACCAAGTTCTTCAACTTCTTTGCCCAGAGTGAACTCTTTATAAGTTTCCGCAATTCTCTGTATATCTTCATCAGATAAGTCTCTGTGAGCACGGTCTACCATATGGCCAATGTTTCTGCAATCTAATAAAAGAGTCTTTCCCTTTTGAGTTTTGTCTTTATTAATAATCCATAGAGATACGGCTATACCTGTAGAGTAAAAGAGCCTATCTGGCATAGCGATGATTGTTTCTACTAAATCATCCTTTATAATGGCTTCTCTAATTTTTCCTTCTTGTCCACTAGCAGAAAGTGAACCATTTGCCAAAACCAAACCTAACTTGCCTTTTGGTGAGAGATGATAAATCATATGTTGCATCCAGGCATAGTTGGCATTACCTTCTGGTGGCGTGCCATATTTCCAACGCACATCTTCTTCTAACCTATCTCCACCCCAATCACTCATGTTAAATGGTGGATTAGCTAAGATAAAGTCTGCTCTTAAGCTCTTATGTTGGTCATTAAAGAAGGTATCTGCCGCTCCTTG
>JAAYSQ010000194.1 GCA_012523925.1 Clostridiales bacterium | reverse complement strand
CTGGGCTTGGACAATAGTACCCACGGTGCAATGTGCCACCCGCTGCATATTTAACAGTAACGGCACTTTCAACTGCTTCTTTATATTCATCATCAACCTTACCTATGTGCTTCAACGCAATTTCATTGAAACGCTCACATTCTGCGTTATGATCAATATCATTAGCTTCCCGACCTGCTAGTCGATTGTTAGTTATATTTAAATCTTTCATATGTCCTCCTCATTAATTAAAAAGGTGCAGCTACAACCTCTTTACACCGTATTCACATTATACTTTAACCGTCGGTAAATGGCAAGGGTTTTGTAGTTAGTGGCTGAGGAAACATTCCTTTGGCATGAGCTAGCAGTTAATCCGCTTATGAAATAAGGATATGAAGACCAAGGTGCGACAAAATCGCACCTTGATTTATTGTTAAAAGATAACCATTGGATTCAAGTTTGCTTACACTCACTATTGTTAGTAATATTATTATCGTAATTATCAGTGGCCTGCGCTGATATTGCAGACTAATCTTCATGCTCTTGGTCCTTATTAAAGTTAATCCCCGGAGTCCACTCGCCATCTCCCCAATAGGTAAATTGCTCATCAGTATCTTTTGCATTGATTATATATAACGAACTTATACCAATATTATCCTCATCGGATGTATCGATAGTAAACTCCCTGATCGCAAAGTAATATCTTTCTTCACTTGTTTCAACAACATATGAAGAATACACACACTTTGAATGATGTTCACCTTCTCTGTCCTCGTCACTACCTCCACCCCCGCTACGATCATATGTGACATGATTGCCCTGAAAGAAATTGAGTAAGCTATCAGTAGTTTCAGAGAAATTGTCCACTTCGGTAATTGTCTTAGTAGAAAACATTGCTTCTAAAGTGGCCTTATCTTTGTTTTCGGCCGCTTCAAGGAATTGTTCAAAACGCTTATTAGCCATATCATCATCATTATCGAAAAACCTTCTTAGGAAATGTGCGCCTCTAAATGAACATGAACCTAACAACAAAATAGATATTATGCTGAATATAACTGTTATAATAATATACTTTTTCATGTGCGCATTTCTCCTTTATTAAAAGTGTAAGTAACCGTATGTTTATTAGTGTTAAAAGACAAGCCGGCTCTGCTCTTATTCTGGGTGTATAAACTATTAAACATTCCCTTGTTACTCGAAAAGTTAATTGTAAAAGTAGCAGTAAGATTACTTGACTTAACATTCTGTAGCTTCGGATTGAAGCCTGTTATCCACCAAGTATTTTCACTATATGATATAGTTGTCTTTCCTTTGTGCTTAAGCTTTAAAGACATTGGCATCGCCAGGCTCTTATTAACGCGCCAATGCGGACCGCCACCATAATATATTCCCATCTCGCCCCTGCGCCTAAGTTTATGTAATCACCTTTCCAAGCCCATAAAACATACTTCACTTTGTTGTGTGTGAAGCTAATCTTTGTACTTTTCATATCTGCTCCTAAATCAAACATGAAATCATAAAACTTATTATAGCCGAAATGCTGCTGCCAACCATTAAAATTAGCATGATAGATTCCTTTTTTATCTTTTTTCATATTTAGAAGCTTTCCGCCTATTTGGGCAGTATCAACACCGAGACTGAGTGCCACTTTGTGCCCACCACGAATTGACGTTCTTACAATCTTTTTTGCAGCAGGTATATTTTCTTCGCAACACTCTTAGCCTTCTTCTTTATCTTCTTCCATACCATGCCATCGTCATCATAACGGTTTACTGGGTCGTTTCCACAATACGCATATAAAGTCATACCTTGAGTTTCACGTAAGTCCAGGTATTCATCCCCGTTAATAAACCTACCTACTTCAGGGTCGCGATACCTACTTTGCAGATAATACAACTGGGTTTCTCTATCATGGAAATATCCAAGGTATCGGAGACCGTATCGCTTTATATTCTATTCATATTATACTTTAACCGTCGACAAATGGCAAGGGTTCGTTAGACGGTTCTGCTTATTTAGTTTGGCGATGAGATAGACTATCCATTGAATCTAAGGTCGAACCCAACTGGTAGAAGCTTTAGCATCGGAACAAGCCTCTGCTATTTCGACAGAGGCTTGCAGTTAAGGCTGGTTTTCGGCAGTTTGTTATACACAGGGAAAAGATCCTCCATATTTTTTAAAGATCTGTTCTACCGTTTCTCTATCTGATTTTGAAATTTTAAAATACTTTTTTCCCAATTTAACGATAGGGCAATCATCGCAAGCAATACAAAATACTAAATCATTAAAACTTATAGAAATATTTTCTGTAAACCCGCAAGAAGGATTATCGGTACGCAACTTTTTGTTGTTAAAAATCTCTTTTAATAATAAACTTTCTTCATCGGTAAGCTGAGTCTTAATACTCTTATCATTGTAAACATAAGTTAAGCTTGCTTTTGTGTCATATATGTCAACTCTCGGATAAAAAATATTAAACACAATAACCCCCATAAACAAAAATAAAAAAAACGACACTGTTATAATAATATACTTTTTCATTACCATTGCCCCCATGCACTTCTGGCTACAACCTTGCCCCACGAAATGAACCGTTTTTCATAGTAAAATGTTTTGATTATGCCCCAATCCCAAGCTTTTCTCGCATAGTATTTACCAGCTATCTTGCTATACGAAACACTTCCAGAACAAGCGATAACCTTAGCTCCTGTCTTTTTTGCTAAAGCCCAAGCAACATTCTTACCTTCCTTTCCTGCGCCGCCATGACAACTGAACAGGTAAATCCTTTTAACCTTTTTAGAAGCCAGCCTATTTATAGCGGATATGCTCATTGTTTCTCCTTTAAAATATAGGCATCCAGGCCCTCCATGTAGATACAAATAAAGCACATTAATTGTTCCGCTCATGGAGTTCCACGCTTTCTCAAAGTCCGCAATGCTAATTACAGAATGCATAGTAACAACTTTGCTTTTTTTACTATAGTATGGTGAGTTCATTGCTTGATCGGAAAAACCACTGCCAGGATTGTTATAATAGATCACATGTATTTTAGCATACCCATCCGGGTCGAAGTAAATGACGGGATTATTCTCACAGTAAGCATAAATATTTGCCCCAAGAACACTATTATTTATCTGCTCATCCGCGTTAATAAACCTACCTACTTCAGGGTCGTAATACCTACTTTGTAGATAGTACAACTGGGTTTCTCTATCATAGAAGTATCCACGGTATAGGAGTCCGTTTTCTGTACCTAGTGAATCTGCCATGTCACCCGTGACTGACAGAATCTTGCCCCATGCATCGTATGTGTAGCTAACTACAGCGACGCCGCTAGAATTGAGAATAGCCTCTATATCACCTTGAAGGTTGCGGACATAGTAATACTCTATTCCACGATAGTTAATTGATATCGGATTGTCATTTTCATCATAACGATAATATGTAACCGTATCGCCTATCTTCTCGGCGGTGATTTTACCGTCAACTGTGAAATACTCTACCTTTATGCCATTTATGTTTTTACCTGTGCGTATACCTTCATCGTCATAGGTATAGGAAATTGTAGCATCTGGGTTTGATACTCTGGCAAGTTGCCTACCGCCCTGCCATGAAAACTCCATATCTCTATAAGAGAGTGGGTTGCCAGCATTATCATAGGTAATCTCCTTACCATCATATGAAGT
>JAAYSQ010000193.1 GCA_012523925.1 Clostridiales bacterium | reverse complement strand
GCAGACGTGCATTCTAATCTGCGAGAAGCAAGGTCAATACGAGAGGAGATCCCCATGAAGTTTATACATATTGCTGATGTACATCTTGGTGCGACTCCGGATTCTAATATGCCTTGGGGAGAACAACGGGCGAGAGAAATCTGGAGTAATCTAGAATATATAATAAATGTTTGTAACGAAGAAGAAGTGGATCTTCTTTTAATCGCAGGGGATCTGTTTCATCGGCAGCCCTTGGTTCGGGAACTGAAAGAACTAAACTATCTCTTTAAAAAGTTACAAACTACGCAAGTGGTAATCATGGCAGGAAATCATGATTATATCAGTGCTAGATCAAATTATCAGGGATTTGCTTGGGATAACAGGGTGCATATGTTTTTAAATAGTGCTATAGAGATTATTGAATTCCCGGAGCTGAATACGCAAGTTTACGGATTTAGTTATCTACAAAGGGATATTACCGAATCCCTTTATGATGATATAAAACCGCAAGATAATGAAAAGATACATATATTGCTTGCCCATGGTGGGGATGAGAAGAATATTCCTATAAACAGAAGCAAATTAAAACAAACGGGATTTGATTATATTGCTCTTGGTCATATTCATAAACCAGAAATAATTAGCGATAGAATTGCTTATTCCGGCTCATTAGAACCGCTAGATAAAAATGAGATTGGAGATAGAGGATACATTTTTGGTGAGATTACTATAAAGGATAATGGAGAAAGACATACCTGTATTCGTTTTGTTCCAAGTGCTCATAGACGATATATAAGACTTACTTTAACTGTAGATATAAATACTACAAATGGCTCTCTGCAAGACCAAGTACGGGAGGCAATAAAGAGCAATGGAGAGCAGAATGTCTATCTATTTTATGTAGAAGGAATCAGGGATGAAACTATACATTTTGATAAGGAAGCGCTAAAATCCTTAGGAAATATTCTAGAGATTGTCGATCAATCTGTGCCAGATTATGATTTTGATGCTATATATAGAGATAATTCAGATAATTTAATCGGACTTTTTGTTCAGAAGGTCCGGGAAAATGCGGAGCATGATGAGGTGGCGAAAAAAGCTCTCTATTATGGAATAGAAGCTTTGCTTGGGGCGCGGGATCATTAGGAAAGGCTGGTTATACCTATGCTTATTAATAAATTGTTTTTAGATTATTTTGGACGATTTCGTGAATATGAAATTGATCTATTACCAGGAATTAATCTGATCTATGGGCATAATGAAGCAGGAAAGTCGACAATACATACCTTTATCAAGGGAATGCTCTTTGGAATAGAAAGGGCAAGGGGACGAGCTTCTGCCACAAAGGAGGATATCTATACCCGCTATCTCCCATGGGATTATCCTGGAGCTTTCCGTGGCTTTATGGATATTGAAATTGAGGATAAGAAGTATCGAATCCACAGAAGTTTTCATGCCAGTGATAAATCATTTACCATAACAGATTTAGAAACTGGTCGGGAAATTAAACTGAAAAATGACCATATCAGTGATATTATACACGGATTAACAGAGTCCACATATAAAAACACAATCAGTATTGAACAGCAAAAGATGCCTACAGATGCAACTCTGTCATCTGCATTAGGTAATTATTTGGCCAATCTGTCCATGTCCAAAACCAATGAGATTAATGTGGGGAAAGCACTTAATTCCCTTACTTTGCAAAAAAGAGCACTAGAAGCCTCCCTGGATCCAACAGAACGAAAGGCTCTAGAGATATCTATACTAGAAGGAGAGGAAAAAGAGAAGCGATTAGATGCGCTTGCATTGCAACTCCAAAAAATACAATTTGAAGATAATGCTTTAAAAGAAGAAAAACAAGGCCTATTGGATCAGATCGATAGTAAGGAAATAGAACGAATGGAGCAGTTTCCGGCTATTATAGAAAAGTATCGTAGTTTCCTAGCACTTACAAGGCAAAGTTCACAGATTGAAGAGAAACAAATAGAGTGGCAAAAACGGAAAGAGCAGTTCGAAGAGGAGTTAAAGCTCAAGGACATCCTTGCGGGTGATCTAAATAATGCCAAAGAGATTAATGCAGAGCTACAAAAACAGAATCATATTTGGCAGGAACTTCAACATAAGAGGGTTGATATTGAAAAAAAAAGAAAGAGAAATTTCCGAAATAGCTTATTTCCATTCGGCATAGTGGCAATTCTAACTACCTTGATTACTAAGATAAACCCAATTGGTATGCTGATTGGAGGGATATTATTATCCGCTGGTTTTCTTTGCTACGCAATTTTAAATCAAAGCATCAGACAAAGTCAGAAAATTATTGCAAAGAAAGAGGCAGAAGTAATAAAAAAACAATCGATTTTACAGGAGAAATTATCTGCAAATTATGCTAGGAATCAGGTCTCTTCCATGGTGGGACTTTTACAGAAACAAGAGGAGTATGTAAGATTATCCTATTCTTTGGAGAATATCAAACAGCAATTAAATTTATTGCAACAGCAGGAAAATGAGACGGAAGATAGCATGGATGTTATCTATGAGGAAATTATGAAATATATGCAGCACTTTCTTGCTGAGGATGAGCTTAGTAATGATGCAATACAAAGGTTACAGGAAGAGATTAATCGTAGACGACAAGGATATCAACAACGGTTGCGGGATATTGACCGGAAATTGGATGCTAATAAGATCCAGATTGAGAAGTTAAAGTGGGAGATTTCTACCCTTGAAGAGAATGAGGAAGTGCTCCTAAAAGATAAAACAAGGTATTCGGAATTGATACAGCTACAGAAAGAGAATGCAGTAGAGCTGGAAGCGATTAAGCTGGCACTGAATACAATAAAGGAGTTATCGGTCTCAATCCATGATAGTTTTGGTAATCAGCTTAATACCACGGTATCTGATACAATTAGAAAGATAACCAATCAGAAGTATTCGGATATTAAAGTAGATGAAAAACTGGATATTAAAGTTGGATGGAATGGTGCATATGTACCATTTGATAGGCTCAGCACAGGAACCATTGATCAGATCTATCTATCCCTACGTTTGGCGGTATCCGATTTGCTACATGGAAATAATGTGATGCCGGTAATTTTAGATGATAGTTTTGTGTATTATGATGAGTCTCGTGTAAGTGCAGCATTGCAACAATTATCAACCCGGAAGCAGGTAATCTTGTTTAGCTGCCATAAGCGGGAACAAAGGCTATTGGAGGAATTAAAATTACCCTATCATTATATAGAATTGCAGTGAGGACAATCATATGCTAAAAAGGATTAATAGACGAAGAAAAAATACAGAAAAAAAGGTTGGACAGGCTATTAAACTTGGCTTTCAAATACTTTTTCTCATTATCTTACTTGTGATTATAATTGTAATAATTTATTTTTATCAGACTTATGGTAAGGGGTTATTACAATTACAATCTGAGGCAAAGCAGATGGTTCGTGCCTCCACACCAGAGACCTTCCGTGAAGCACAGACCAGCTTAGTATATGATTCTGAGGGGGACCTAATTTCCACTCTAAAATATGAAAAGGATGTATATTATATTAATTTTGAGGATATCCCTAGTGCTGCAATTGAAGCTATGCTTGTATCCGAAGATCGTAAATTCCTTGAACATGATGGTGTTGATTATTTAGCGAATGTTCGAGCAGCACTGGCGCTTATTAAGAATAAGGGCAAGATAACCCAAGGTGCTAGTACTATAACACAGCAGCTTGCGCGGAATGTTTTTCTTTCCCATGAGGTAACGTATGAAAGAAAAACAGAAGAGATTTTCATAGCAATGGAATTGGAAAAAAAGTATAGCAAATATGATATCTTGGAGTTTTACTTTAATAATATCTATTTTGCTAATGGGCATTATGGAATCCAAGCAGCGAGTTTCGGATATTTTGGCAAGAGTATTAAAGGGCTCAGTCTTTCACAGATAGTATTTCTTTGTACAATTCCTAACAATCCGAATCGCTATAATCCGATTACAAACTATGATAATGCGATAGCCAGGCGGGATCGAATTCTGGAGCAGATGCTTATGGACCAGGTTTTGGATCAAGAGGAATATGAGAAAGCGATTAATGAGAAAATTGAATTAAGTCAATCTAAGATTACTAAGAAAAACTATGTTGAGACATATGTATACCATTCTGCTATTAAGGCATTGATGGCAAAGCAGGGATTTAAATTTCAGTATTTCTTTGCCGATAGCCAAGAAAAGAAACTTTATGATAAGGCTTATGATGAACTTTACTATGGGATCCAACAGAACTTATTCCGCGCAGGGTATCGGATCTACACCTCTATTGATATGGAAAAACAGGAATTGTTACAGAAGTCAGTAGATGAGACTTTAGAAAAGTTTACAGAAACAAATGAAGAGGGCATCTATAAACTTCAAGGAGCTGCAGTCTGCATCGATAATGATAATGGACGTGTTGTTGCAATTGTTGGAGGAAGAGGGCAAGAGATATCTGGTTACACTCTAAATCGGGCATACCAAAGCTTTCGTCAGCCAGGTAGTGCAATTAAGCCTCTTATTGTTTATACGCCTGCCTTCGAGCGAGGGTATACTCCTGATAGTATTGTAATAGATGAAAAGTTCGAGGGAGGCCCCTCCAATGCAGGAAAAAGCTATGCGGGAGAGATGAAACTTCAGAGAGCAATTGAGGTATCAAAGAATACGATAGCTTGGAAGTTATTTGAAGAATTGAAACCGTCCGTAGCATTGTCCTATCTCCTTGAGATGAACTTTGCTAAGCTTCATGCCAATGACTACTATCCTGCCGCATCTCTTGGCGGTTTTACAATTGGTGTTAGTCCGGTAGAAATGGCAGCGGCCTTTGCAACACTGGAGAATGGTGGATATTATCGGGAACCTACTTGCATTGTAAAAATAATGGATGCCGAGGGGAATGAAATTGTAGGGGATAATGTAGTAGAAAAGGCAGTCTATAAATCCCATGCTTCTCATATGATGACGGAAGCTCTAGTTGGTGTAATTAAGAATGGTACCGCCAAAGGCTTAGGACTTAAAAATACTATTAGTGCAGGTAAGACCGGAACAACTGATGAGAAAAAGGATGGATGGTTCGTAGGATATACTCCCTACTATACGACTAGTACCTGGGTGGGTTATGATCTACCACAAACCGTGGAAGGTCTGTCAGGGTCATCCTATCCGGGATTAATATGGCATACTTTCATGGATCAAATCCATACACATGGCATGAACCGAACCTTCTCCTATTAGGGCCAGCATTAAATAGATATATATTAGGCGTCTAAGGTTCAAGAAGAAATAAATAATATAAGTAAAAAACCGCAGCATAATGATTACTTTAATAATATTATGCTACGGTTTCTTTCATTAATCTATTCTATATTATTGTTGTCTATTTTTAACGTCCTCATGGTGTTTCTTCATGATTTTATGAATTCTCTCCACTGGATTTAAAAGTCCACTTATACTATTATCATGATTTAATGTATCTATAATAAGCGCAATGTATTTACTCATATCAACATTGAGGTAGTATGGCTTATTCAGAAGCTCTTGGCTTTGATAAACCAAGTTCGTTGAAAGAACACGGTAAATTAAGCCTTGCTCGTAAGCTTCATCGAATTTATCGAATCCATTGGTGAATAAACCAAAAGTACAAGCAACAAATATCCTACCTGCTTTTCTTCGTTTCAATTCGTTTGCAACATCGAGCATACTTTCGCCGGAGGATATCATATCATCTACAATCAAGATATCCTTTCCTTCAAGGTCAGAACCAAGGAACTCATGAGCGACGATTGGATTACGTCCATCAACAATTCTAGTGTAATCCCTTCTCTTATAGAACATACCCATATCTAGTCCTAGCAAGTTTGCATAATATACAGCTCTAGACATTCCGCCCTCGTCTGGACTGATAACCATCATATGATCTGAGTCAATACGTATATCAGGGATAGACCTAATCAGTGTTTTAATAAACTGATAAGTTGTTGCAACCGTTTCAAGACTATGGAGGGGTATTGCATTCTGAACTCTAGGATCATGTGCGTCAAAGGTTATAATACTTTCTACGCCCATGCTAGTTAATTCCTGAAGAGCTAAAGCACAATCGAGAGATTCTCTTGAGGTGCGTCTATGTTGCCTACCTTCATATAGATAAGGCATGATAACAGTAATTCTTCTAGCTTTACCACCTACCGCTGCGATAATTCTCTTTAGATCCTGGTAATGATCATCCGGTGACATATGGTTTTTCTTCCCATGAATACTATAAGTTAAGCTGTGATTCATTACATCAACAAGTAAATAAAGATCTGAGCCTCGAACCGACTCTTTAATCATTCCCTTAGCTTCGCCGGAACCAAATCTAGGGCAAACTGCATCCAGTAAGTAGGATTCTCTTTGATAACCAGCAAATGCAATTGTACTTTTATGCTCGCTTTCCCTGGAGTTGCGCCATTTTACTAGATAATCATTCACCTTTTTTCCTAATGCTTCACTACTTTCCAGTGCAATGATACCTAGGGATCCCACAGGAATTGATTCTAAGTTCTTCTCTTTTGACATTACATTTCCCTCCATATAGATGATTGTTCGTTCTTCCAAAAGCACTTAATGTTATACCATTATCAATATGGTTACGTCAAGAAGCTTTTAATGAATATTATTAAAAATAGTTTTTTAACTATTTGTCTGCTATTTATTCAACGATGTCTAAGAGGACATTGATATTTGACATTTTTAACTTTATTAAAAATAACATTTAGCAATAAATTATATATTATTTATTGCTTTATGTAAGCGTATGTCTTCGCCAAAAATTCGGCAAATCGTATAGCTACTAATAATTCTCGAATAAACCCGTTCACTATAATTCGAGTTAAGATTTTCAAGGGATAGATTTGTGGAAATTAGAGTTGACTTCTGCTTCAGAAGACGTTCATTAATAATCAAGTATAATTGTGATGAGATAAATGCATTATTTAATTCTGTTCCTAAATCATCGATTATAAGCAAATCACAATCCAAGATATATTCGAATTGATTTGTAGCTGAACGCGTATTTTCTTCATTTTTCCTAAACTTGTGCTTTTCTAATATATCGAATAAACGGAATGCTGTCAAATAGATAACGGTATTACCTCGGTCTAAAAGTTCCTTCGCTATACAATTGGCAAGAAAAGTCTTTCCTACGCCGGTGTTGCCCATGAATAGTAGGTTATCATGTTTATCATTAAAATGACGGATAAAACTTTTGCATATCGCTACTATTTTCTGTATATTGGAGAGCGGAGAAAGACCTGTGGTCTCATCAATATAATCATCGGAATAATACTGAAATGAGAAGTTTTTAAAATTCTCATGCATAAGTGTTTGTCGTAAATTGGAAGTATCGTAGATGAGGTCTGCAATTGCCTGTTTGAAACAATTGCATTTTTCATTTTCGATAAATCCGGTGTCCTTACATTTCTTACATTGATAATGTAATTCGAGATAATTGGTTGGATATCCATGGAGTGAGAGAAGCTCTGCTTGCTTGGATTTCAATTCGTGAGTTCTTTCCTTGAATTCTGCTAGACAAGTATCGTCACCAAAAAGAGCCCTTCTACCACTTTGAGCAGCTAGAGAAATCATTTCTTCTTCTAAGGCTTTTAGCTCTGGTATAGCGGTAAATGCCTCTTCACGCCGCTTGTCCAATTCGTGTTTATTTATAAATTGCCGATTGTCATATTCCCGCAGAATTTGGTTATATTGATCGTTTTTAATAGCCATAGCAAATAATCTCCTTTATAATCCTTTGTTTAGAAGTTTACGTTCCAAATCAGCATAATCCTTTGCGGTATAAGTTCTTTGAGGAAATTGATTAAATTTGTTGCTTGAAGGTCTTGCTTTGGGGGTAACATTTTGGGTGCGATGGGCTTGATTACTCTTGTTAAATTCTTCATCTAGCCTTTTAATATCAGTTTTGCCTTTTACACCTTTTTTAAACCAGGTTTCCAGAATTTTATCCGTATACTTAAAATCTGGCTTTGATGTTCTAAGTAGGGTTCTATTACATGCCTCGGTAATGATATCGTCTGTAAATTTAAATACCTCAACCCATTTCTTTATGTATTGTCGCTCAATCTGGCCAGGGGAGCGATTTAAGCCAAACGCTTTGTTTACAGCGTTAAAGTGCTCGTTATAGGCTGCCGTGGCTTCTTTCGCTTTCTCTTCGGTATCAATACCTTCCTCTGCCCAAGTAAGTGCAACTGCTTCAATATATGAAGTATTCTTCTTACCTTTGGATACGCAGTATTCATACAGGTACATAATTAATTCGGAAGAGAAATTGAGTTCCTCATAGAGATAAAGGATTAATTGTACATCCATTGGTTTAAGTGGTCGATTGAGATAGATTTCAACAATGTGCATTGCCCATTTGATTTCATCTGTATTAGACATTTGTGCTACTTTTTCAGCTGAATAACTCTGTCTTTGTATCGGTTTTGTTTCTGAATGTATACTTACTGCAATCTCATCCAGCTCTGAATCGGAGTGAGGGTGCGTATTCTCTATATATGTGTTATCTTTGATGTTTGTGATGTCTATTAGCCTTATCTCTGTGATTTCTTTCTTAATATTTCGGGTTAATGAAAGTAAATTTAACTTTTCCCAGTAATTTAAAGCACGAATAATATCTTTTTCGGTATTATCTAGACAATCTGCGATAGAAGAAATTGTTACTTCCGAGTAGTTTCCAGTGAAACAACGCAGTAGATATAAATAAACCTTTACATATGCCCCATTAGCGGAAGGCATAAATTTGTCGATAAAGATATTCGGAATGAGTGTAAATTCAGAAATCCCTTCGGCCTTAATAGATATCTTATTCATATTATTGCCAATCCCCCTTTTAGTGTGTTAAGTGGTCTACTCATACAAATTCATAGGAACGCAGATTATAAGCTCGATAACTTAGTTATCGAGCTTGCGTTATATTTATCAATCCTTGCATAAATTTGTATACGCAAGCTTGAAGAAGTTGTATTTTAAGTGGTTTTATCATTCAAATGCAGATTAGAATGTAGGTCTGCACTTATCCATCCTCGTATGATTATTTACTCGAGCAAGCTCAGTAAATAATCCTACTCGTATGGACT
>JAAYSQ010000192.1 GCA_012523925.1 Clostridiales bacterium | reverse complement strand
CTTGTAAAATATTGGCATTTTTACTGTTTATATGTTATAATAGATATAAATTTCCCGTAGTTTCTAAAAAATCTTAATATTTGAACTTTTAAATATCTGAATATTTGTATATCTAAATCCACTAAAATCATCTGACAACTATAATTTGGGTTGTCTCATCTGTAAAAAATCAGCAATTATAATAAGATAATAATAAATATAAGGGGGTTGCTATGGCTAGACAAGCAAGAGAAAGGAGTAAAACAGGAATATATCATATTATGTTAAGGGGAATTGATAAAAGAGATATTTTTCTGGAAGATGAGGACAGGAGGAAATTTATTAAATGTCTTCTAAAGGCAAAAGAAGTTGGGAAATTCGAGATTTATGCTTATTGCTTGATGGATAATCATGTGCATCTTTTGATGAAAGAAGGTGAGGATATTGGTAAGACGATAAAACGTATAACCGTATCCTATGTTATATGGCATAATAATAAATATGAAAGAACAGGTCATTTATTTCAAAATAGATTCAGAAGCGAGTCGGTTGAAAGAGAAACTTATTTTCTTACTGTATTTAGGTATATTCATCAGAATCCATTGAAAGCTGGACTTATAAATAAACTGGATGATTACCAATGGAGTAGTTATAGGCAATATCTGCACTCTTATAAGGGCATCGAATCTTATATTGATGATGAATTGATAAGATCATATTATCCCAATGTAAAGGAATTTTTTAGTTATGTGAATACTGATAATAATGATGAATGTCTAGATTATAGGCAGGTTCCAAACTATAATGATAAAACTTTTAGAGATATAATAGTAAAACATTATAATGTAGATGAATTATTTGATCTACCGAAGAAGGAAAGAAATAAATTGATTAGGAAAATATATTTTGATTTAGGGATTAGCATTCGACAATTAAGTAGAGTTCTAGGGGTAGGAAAAGCTATTGTAGAAAGAGCAATAAAAGAAGACAGGTGAAACGTCCCCCTGTCTCCTTCTAACTATTCTATATCACGTCTATTATATCCAACAAATCCAGTGGCAATTAAAATAGCTGCGATACCAGCTATAAGTAGTAAGGTTGAAATCTTAATATTTTCAGCAGGTATTGATGGAATGTGATGAAATGGTGAAAGGTTAGCCATCCATTCCGGTAATTTTAGCATTTCTCCCATATATTCAACAAAGAATGAATATATTAGAAAAGCCCAAGTTAAACTTGTTAATCTTGGAAGCCAGCCAATTAAGAAGGTTGCCACTCCAATAAATATCCACATAGCAGGTAGATTTGCATAAGATGCTTTTAGAAGGACCTTTAAGGAAACAGGTTCTTCCATTACGAATAGTGCGGCTGACCACAAGCCAAGTGATGATGTTAATTGCATTACAAGTGAAGATACTAGACCTATAAAAGTATAACTTCCCATTAGTTTATTCCTTGATATGGGAGTGGCTAGTAATTGGTTTATTCTATTTTTTTTCTCCTCACTATTAAGTTTTAGTACAAACATTATTACAGGAACTGATGCAAGTACGCTTAAAATAGTTATTAGCATAGTGATGAAGCTTTGGCTTAAACTCATTCCTTCAATACTAGGGATCATTTTCTGAACCAGTGGGCTTGAGCTTAAGAAACCTTCTAATTCCCCTAATAAGGAACCGTAAGCTATCCCAAGTATTAACATTCCTGCGGTCCAAGCAATAAAGGGAGTTCTCTCAAGCCTTAGAGCTAGTCCAAGCTGGGAACCAAGATACTTAGAAGCCTGGCTATTACCTGGTTTGGTTGATATAAAGCCTGCACCTAAGTCTCTTATGGAATTCAGATAAAAGGCCAATATGAATACTAGGATTGATACTAGGAGTAATACAAGTACGGGCCACCAATGATTATTGACGTAGACTTCAGAGCGGGTAATTAAGCCTAGTGGTGTTATATAGGATAATGGACTATTAGCTATATCCCCAAGACCTCTGATAATATATTCTGAAATTAAGAATACAAATGAAAAGCCCAATGTGGCTCTGACATTAGATGTTAGTTGAGCTAACAGTCCAGTAAGTCCTGCGTAAAATATTCCAACAAGGCTTATTGAGGCTGCAAATAAGAGGGAAGCTTTAAGGCCAATTGTTTCTATGCCCAAAACATATAGGCCAAGGCCAACCAATAAGAATATAATTATATTTGATATAAGAAGTATTAAAGATGCAGCGGTTAAGTTCGAAAGGGATCCTACTGGAAGGGAATTAATCATTTCAATTCTTCCTTCTTCCTCGTCTTCCCTTGTATGTCTTGTCATTAACAAAATATTCATTATAGCTACAAATATAGCTGTAAACACCAACATAAAATGGCCCATCATAGCTCCATCAGTATAGTTATCAAGACCAGCACTTGACCCTATCATAAAGGTTATAGCAGGATTTTTCATTGTTTCTGCTAAAACTGTTTTTTCTGCTTCTCCTGTATACAAATCAGGCAATAGGGCAGCAATTGATATTGTAAAAATGGTAATGCCAAGAATCCACATAGGTAATCGTATGCGATCCCTGCGGCTAATAAAGCCCATTAGAAGTCTAGTATTAGCGAACTTTTTTGACATTATGCCTCACCTCCATGATCCTTATAATGTCTCATAAATAAGTCATCTAAGGTGGGTGGAGAACTTTCTAATCTTATAACACCGTACTGGCTTATGTATTTGATGACATTATCCATTTCTTCTTGTTCCACTTGAAAAAGTAAAGAATCCCCTTTCTTTTGGACGTCATGAATGCCTTTTAATTTATCAAATCCTTCTAAAGGATTTCTGGTCTGGATAGTCATACTGCTTCTTGTTAAATGACGAAGCTCATTGAG
>JAAYSQ010000029.1 GCA_012523925.1 Clostridiales bacterium | reverse complement strand
TCTTAAGGAAGTTGCCGCATTCTATGAAGATTTCCTAGTAAAGGATGTCAATGGTATATATCAGGTTATGCCATCACAATCCCCTGAGAATCGCTATGTTGGTGGTGGAGAAATGCCGGTGACCATAGGCGTATCGTCTGCTATTGATATTCAGTTAATCATGGACTTGCTTAGTCACTGTATTAAGGCGGCTAAGATTTTGAATGTAGATGAAGAGAAGATATCCATTTGGACGGAAATTTTGGAAAACCTTCCTCCGCTTCAAATCGGAAGTAAGGGACAATTATTAGAATGGAATAAAGAGTTTGAGGAAGTAGAGCCTCACCATCGTCATGTATCTCATCTCTTTGGTGTATTTCCAGGAGAGCAGATCGATCCTGACAGGACTCCAGAATTGTTTAAAGCAGCTAGGGTTTCTTTGGAAAACCGCTTATCTGCCGGTGGCGGTTATACTGGTTGGAGTCGAGCATGGGTAGCTTGCCTTTACGCAAGATTTGGAGAAGGTGATATCGCTTTCGAACATATCCGTGCATTAATCGGAGATTTTGCTACCGATAGTTTACTAGATCTACATCCACCAAAAATATTCCAGATTGATGGTAATTTTGGAGGAACTGCTGCAATATTGGAAATGCTACTGCAAAGTTATTTTGAAGAACTGCATTTTCTTCCTGCACTTCCCAAGGTTTGGAAGAGTGGTAAAATAACCGGTGTTAGGGCAAGAGGTGGATATACCATTGATATGGAATGGTATGACGGAGAACTTTCTAAAGCTAGAATTGTATCGGTAAAGGATCGAGATTGTATTATCAAAACTAGCAATAGAAAATATAGTATCCAGGATAGCTGGGGCAATGAAGTGAAATTCCGTCAGGAAGATAATAAGCTAATATTCCCAATGTTTAAAGATCGTATGTATTATGTAACTGTGATTGCTTAAAGATAATCCATCTAATAGCAAGAATAGTACATTTTAAAGCTTACTTTTATTTGTTATACTAGTAGAGAAAGATAGTTTAGTATCTAAACGAGGATCTAATCTATAGAGGATCTAATCTATATAATTAACTTGCGAAAAACACAGAAACTTTTGGGTTAAAATAATGTTTGTTCGTATTTCGTAAGGAATTAAGCTATATATTGATCTTGCTAAATATGACATAGATAATTTTATTTAGCAGGAGGATCAAATATAAATGTGAGAGTATGGAAAGGAGTATATCATGAAATTTAGTAATGGATGCTGGCTGCAAAAGGAAGGATGCGAAGTTTTCTCTCCTGCAGAAGTGTATTTTTCCAAAGTAAATAAGAATGAAGTTACCATTTGTGCACCAACGCACAAAATAAGACATAGGGGAGACACCTTAGGTGGAGTTAATCTAACTATAAAAATAACATCCCCTGCACCAGAGGTTCTTCGTATACAGACGAACCATTATCTTGGAGTACGTAAGAAGACTCCTGATTTTGAATTGGAAATAGATAATGATCATGCTCTTGATGTGAATGAGCAGGATGATTTCATTGAAGTAAAGAGTGGAAGTCTTCGTGTAGTTATTGAAAAGGAAAACTGGAAGATGACATTCTACCGCGGAGATGAGAAAATTACAGATAGTGGTGCTAAGGATCTTGCATATGTAAAGACCGACTGGAGAGGTCTTGCTTATGATAAGGGTGGGGAAGAAGATACTTACATGCGTGAAAGATTATCCCTGTCCGTAGGTGAATTAATCTATGGTACTGGTGAGCGTTTCACACCATTTGTTAAGAATGGACAGACTGTAGACATATGGAACGAAGACGGTGGTACATCAACAGAACAGTCCTATAAGAACGTACCTTTCTATATATCCAATAAAGGATACGGTGTATTTGTAAATCATCCAGAAAAGGTTTCTTTTGAGATTGGATCTGAAAATGTTAAAAAGGTACAATTCTCTGTTCCTGGAGAAGGCTTGGATTACTTCTTAATTAATGGACCATCTATGAAAGAAGTTTTAGTACGCTATACGGATTTGACCGGTAAGCCGGGGCTACCTCCTGCATGGACCTTTGGACTTTGGTTAACTACTTCCTTTACAACCAACTATGATGAGGAGACTGTTAATAGCTTCGTTGATGGTATGCTAGAGCGCGATATTCCACTAAAGGTATTTCATTTTGACTGCTTCTGGATGAAAGATTTCCATTGGAGTGACTTTACCTGGGATTCCAGAGTATTCCCAGATCCAGAAGGTATGCTAAAACGTCTAAAAGCGAAGGGGCTTAAGATTTGCGTATGGATTAATAGCTATATTGGTCAGGAATCTTCCTTGTTCGCAGAAGGTGTTGAGAATGGTTATTTTGTAAAACGTCCGAATGGTGATGTATGGCAGTGGGATATGTGGCAACCTGGTATGGCATTGGTTGACTTTACAAATCCAAAAGCTTGTGAATGGTTTGCTTCTAAGTTAGAAGCCCTTATCGATATGGGTGTTGATAGCTTTAAGACGGACTTTGGTGAAAGAATTCCTACAGATGTCGTATATTATGATGGTTCTGATCCACACAAGATGCATAACTATTACACCTATCTCTATAACAAAACAGTATTTGAATTATTAGAGAGAAAGCTAGGTAAGAATGAGGCGGCATTATTTGCAAGAAGTGCAACCGCTGGTGGACAGAAGTTCCCTGTTCACTGGGGTGGTGACTGCTGGTCAGATTATGAATCTATGGCTGAAAGTTTACGTGGTGGATTGTCCTTAACCATGTCCGGCTTTGGTTATTGGAGCCATGACATTGGTGGATTTGAGAGTACTTCTACACCGGACGTTTATAAACGTTGGAGTGCATTTGGTTTACTTTCTACACATTCCAGACTACATGGTAGTTCTTCCTATCGTGTACCATGGGCTTATGATGAAGAATCTGTGGATGTTGTACGTTTCTTCACAAAATTGAAAGCATCCCTGATGCCTTATCTATTCCGCAATGCAATTGAAACTTCCAAGACTGGTGTTCCTTCTATGAGAAGTATGGTTATGGAATTTACTTCTGATCCAGTATGTGCATATCTGGATAGACAATATATGCTTGGTGATTCCTTACTAGTTGCTCCGATCTTTAATGAAGAAGGTACCGTAGAATACTATCTACCAGAGGGAAGATGGACTAACTTCTTAACAGGAGAAGTTATAACCGGTGGTAAATATGTTAAAGAAAAGCATGATTATCTAAGTATTCCATTAATGGCAAGGGAAGGTAGCTTGATTGCAGTTGGTGCTAAGGATGATGATCCAGTTTACGATTATGCTGATGGTGTTATCCTTAAGGCTTATGAGCTGATTGATAATGTACCTGCTTCCACTGTTGTATATAATGCGAATTCAGAGCTTTCTGTAAAGGCAGAGGTATTAAAGAAAGATAATCAAGTTCGCATAAATGTAGAAACTTCAAAAGCATATAGCATTGTGCTTGTGAATGTAACAAATGTTGTATCAGTAGAGAATGGTACCGCAGAAGTTAAAGGAAATGATACCATTATTACACCTAATGGTAATGGTGAAGTTATCTGCACATTAGAATAATAGAGACCTTTATTAAGGCGTGCATAGAACGTCAGAAGAATTTATTCTGACGTTCTATCTATCATATGATTTGGAGAGTTGAAAGCTAAATTACTCGATACTTGATTTATTTCAGGCTTTGACACTCAATTATCATATAAATTGTATCGATTGAAATGATAGATGATCTTTAGAATGGTGAGAAATTCGAAAGATAGTCATAGTAGAAATCTTATTTAGAAAGGTTTGAAAATAATATGATGAAGGTTGATGAAAGGCGTATAGAGGAATTACTAGGCAAGCTTACTCTGGAAGAAAAAATCGGAATGATCCATGGGGATGGCCTTTTCCAGACGAAGGCGGTAGAACGCTTAGGAATACCAGCATTAAAATTCTCCGATGGACCGATGGGAGTTCGTAAGGAATTCCGAAGAAGTGAATGGATTAATGCAGGTACTACGGACGATTATGTTAGCTACTTACCAAGTAACAGTGCTCTTGCCGCAACATGGAATACAGAGTTGGCTTATGAGACAGGAAAAGTCCTAGGTACTGAAGCAAGAGGACGTGGAAAGGATGTTATTCTTGCGCCGGGTATTAATATTAAGAGAAGTCCACTTTGTGGAAGAAACTTTGAGTATATGAGTGAGGATCCCAAATTAATTGAGGAAATGACCGTACCTTTAGTTAAAGGGATCCAGGAAAATGATGTGGCAGCCTGCGTAAAGCATTTTGTTGCCAATAACCAAGAAACTGAACGTCTTTGGGTAGATACCATTGTGGATGAGCGTACACTTCGAGAAATCTATTATCCTGGATTTAAAGCTGCAGTGGAAGAAGGAGAAACCCATAGCATTATGGGTGCTTATAATCTTCTACATGGAGTACATTGCTGTCAAGATAAATATCTATTAAATGAAGTCCTACGTGATGAATGGGGCTTTGATGGATTTGTTGTTTCTGACTGGGGAGGTGTACATGATACCAAGGAAGCAGCAGAAGCTGGTATGGATGTCGAAATGTCCGTAACACCCAACTTTGATGAATATTGCTTTGCTAATCCATTGCTAGAAGCAGTGAAAGCTGGCGAAATCGATGAATCCCATGTTGACGAGAAGGTAAGAAATATCCTTCGTACCATGTTACGATTAAATATGCTTGGAGAGGATAGAGAGAAACGTAAAACTGGTACCTACAACATTCCAGCACATCGCGAAACGGTATTAAATGCTGCAAGAGAATCGGTTATACTTTTAAAGAATGATGATCAACGTCTTCCACTTCAGCGAAAGGGTCTCAAGAAACTGGCTGTCATTGGACAAAATGCTGAAAAGATTCATTCGGATGGTGGTGGAAGTGCAGAAATCAAAGCGCTTTATGAAATTTCACCTCTTATGGGCTTAAAGACAAAACTTGGTGGTAATGTGGAAGTGAAATATGCCAAGGGATACTATATTCCATCCGAGCAGGAGCAGAGGGAATTAAATTGGCAGCATCATAGCTTGGAAAGAAAGCAGGAACTGACAGAGGAAGAAAAGCAAGAGGCTCTTGTAAAGCAAAGAAAAGTGGAAGAAGAAAGCAAAAAGCAAGGCCAAGTACTACTGGAAGAAGCGATTGCTCTTGCAAAGGAAGTGGATGAAGTAATCATCATCGGCGGACTCAACCATGATTATGACGTCGAAGGACAGGACCGTAAGGATATGCTACTTCCTTATAATCAGGATAGACTTATTGAAGAAGTGCTAAAGGTAAATCCAAACGCTGTTGTAGTTATGGTTGCAGGATCTCCGGTACAAATGAGTACTTGGGCTGATAAGGCGAAAGCGATTGTATGGAGTTGGTATGCTGGCATGGAAGGTGGTAATGCCTTGGCTGAGGTATTATTTGGGGATATTAACCCATCCGGTAAGCTTCCAGAAACCATTCCTGTGAGATTGGAGGATTCTCCTGCTCATAAATACGGCGAATTTGGTAAGAAAGAATCCGTAACCTACAAAGAAGGTCTATTCGTAGGATATCGTTACTTTGATACCCATGGAGTGGATCCACATTTCTGCTTCGGTCATGGATTATCCTATACGGATTTTGAATATAAGAATTTAGATGTCACTGTTTTAGAGAAGGAAACAGGATCAAATTATGGTTCTGACGATGATGTTCAAGTAACCGTAAAGCTTTCTGTAAAAAATATCGGATCTGTTGATGGTGCTGAAGTAGTTCAAATCTATGTAGCAGATAAGGAAGCATCTTTGGAACGTCCAGTTCATGAACTAAAAGGATTTACAAAAGTTTTCCTAAAGGCTGGAGAAGAGAAAGAGGTTTCCATTACCCTAAGACAAAATGCTTTCGGATTCTATGATCCTGAATTAAAATGCTTTAAAGCGGAGCCAGGCGAATTTGAAATTCAAGCTGCTAGCTCATCTAGAGACATCAGACTTACGAAGGCTATTAATCTAACGAAAGAATATCGTTATCAATAATTTGATTTTAACTATATAACATAATATATAAATATAAAACCTCACGATCGAAACTGATACTATCTTATAGGTTAACTGTTCTACTATTAACAGGGTCTACCTAGTAAGGGCTGTTTGT
>JAAYSQ010000191.1 GCA_012523925.1 Clostridiales bacterium | reverse complement strand
ATTATCTCTTTGAGAATTGTGGAGCACGACGAGCGCCCTTTAATCCGTACTTCTTTCTTTCCTTCATTCTTGGATCTCTTGTTAGGAAACCTGCCTTCTTCAGAGCTGGACGATAGTCTGCATCTGCCTGAAGTAATGCTCTAGAGATACCATGTCTGATAGCACCTGCCTGGCCGGTAAATCCGCCACCTTTTACATTTACTAGTACATCGAATTTATCCTGTGTATCTGTAACATTAAGTGGTTGGCGAACGATTAACTTTAAGGTTTCTAAACCAAAATAGTCATCCATGTCTCTTTTATTTATTGTAACTTTACCTGTACCTGGTACTAAGTAAACTCTAGCAATACTATGTTTTCTTCTACCAGTTCCGTAATATCTAGCTTTAGCCAATGTTATTTCCTCCTTTCAACCTCTCCAATTAATATTTAATCTCAAGTACTTCTGGCTTCTGCGCTGCATGAGTATGCTCAGGTCCAGCAAATACATGTAATTTGGTTATCATGGATCTTCCTAAAGGTCCCTTTGGAAGCATGCCTTTCACAGCAAGGGTGATAACATTGGTAGGCTTTTTATCCATCATTTCTGCTAATGTTGTTTCTCTCATTCCACCTACAAAATCGGAGTGATTGTAATATATCTTCTGTTCAAGTTTCTTTCCTGAAACTTTAATTTTATCTGCATTTACTACAATTACGTAGTCACCTGTATCCATATGTGGTGTAAAGGTAGGTTTGTTCTTACCTCTTAATATTTTAGCGATCTCTGAAGAGAGACGGCCTAATGTATGTCCAGTAGCATCAACTACGTACCATTTTCTCTCGATAGTTGCCGGACTAGCCATAAAACTTTTCATCGGTTTACCTCCTCATGAAAATGTATTGTCTAATCATATTTTCATTTCAAAATTATAATATAAAATCATGTCCAAATTTTTATCAAGTCTTTTTTACAAATTACGATCTCAAATACTATTACCGGGGCTTTGGTTTAAGTATTCTCACGTACGATACATAATTATATAATAGTTTTTTATACCTGTCAAGCAATTTGAAATTTTTTATAAACCAATTTTTCACCTATAATTCCTCTGCAAATTCCACTCCCTCGATTTCACATATTTTCGTTACAACATCAAGCCTTACCCTCTTCTGTTTTAGACGAATGGTCAAGATGGCGGCGACGGTTTTAACATTACCATAGACTGGTTTTACAATTTCTATAGATTCTATCTTAATCATATCGGATCTGATTTCCTCAGCAACATAAGAAATTACTGCTGCACTGCTAAACTCAATATACAGATCCATAACCTTCGACTTTGAAAGCAGCGAATTATCCAATCGATGCAATACCACGGTAACGAAGAATATAAATATACAGGATAGGATTGCAGCTTTGTAGAATCCAATTCCAATCGCCAGACCCATACAGGCAGTTGCCCATAATCCAGCAGCCGTTGTTAAGCCTTTAACCTGATGTTTACCTGTTACTATAATTGTTCCCGCTCCAAGAAAACCTATTCCTGAAATTACCTGAGCAGCTATTCTTGTAGGATCACTAATCCCATATTCCTGAAATATAAATTGATTTGTCATCATTGCCATTGTAGAACCTAAGCAGACCAGAATATGTGTCCGAAATCCTGCCGGACGCCCAGATTTTCCTCGTTCAAATCCAATTACCCCGCCTAGGACTATTGCTAGAAGTAAACGGAAGACAATTGTAGTATCATTGATTGATTGAAAATCGGTTGTAAATTCAAACATATAATCTCTCCCCTACATACTATAACTTTTCACTGAATGTGGAAGCCTTGCTTATTTATTAATATTCTAACCCCTAAATATTAAGCAAGGAGATTGACGCCTTAAATCTGTCTATGATCTTTTCTACAATATATAATTTACCTAGTACATCATAAAATATATTATATCTGATCAGTAAGATAATCAATATTGATTAGTGTTAACCCTTCTGGCGGTGCTGTTGGACCCGCAAGACTACGCTCACACCCTTTTAGTATGTCAGTCATACTTAACGGCGGTATTGCTCCCCTTCCCACTTCAATTAAAGTCCCAGCAATTATTCGTACCATATTATATAGAAAGCCATTTCCAGTTACGGAAATAGTAATTACATCACTTTCCTTGCTCACCGTAAGATCATAAATTATTCGAACAGTTTCTTTAACTTGTGTCTTCACTGAACAAAAACTCTTAAAATCATGGGTTCCTACAAGGTAGGATGCCGCTTTCTGCATGGCACGAATATCTAAAGAATAATATACAAAAGTGGAATACAAACGTTTTGTAGGCAAAGCAATGGGACGATTTAGTATACGGTATTCATAAGTCTTACGGCTATTCACCTTTCTTGGATGAAAGTCCGGTGCAACCTCTACTGAACTCTGCACTTTAATATCCTCAGGAAGCCTTTGGTTTAATGCCATACAAATTTTCTCTGCAGGAATTCGCGTATTCGTATCAAATACAGCAACATTACCCAGAGCATGTACTCCAGAGTCCGTCCTGCTGGCACCAATGACTGCGATTTCTTCCTTAAGTAATTCTGAAAGCGCCTTATTTATCATGGCTTCTACTGTCGGCATCCCAGGTTGCAATTGCCATCCGCAATAATTTGTACCATCATATGCAATTTCTAATTTTATTCGCTTCATATACTACTCCCTGCTATCAAAACCACTTATCCACTAGCCTATCCTTTTCTCCAACATTCGCATTGAGATAACTGCAACGACATATGCGCAAAGTACCAGATAGGCAGCAAAATCCCTACCACTATATTTCAGTGGCTTCATCTTCGTACGTCCATCTCCACCGCGGTAGCAGCGAGCCTCCATTGCCATGGCAAGATCATTAGCTCTACGAAATGCGGACACAAACAAAGGAATCAGCAGAGGAATTAAACTTTTTGCCCTCTTTAAAATACCGCCAGATTCAAAGTCTGCTCCTCTAGCCATTTGCGCCTTCATGATTTTATCCGTTTCTTCTAATAGAATTGGTATGAAACGAAGTGCAATCGACATCATCATAGCAATTTCATGTACTGGGACCTTGATACGATTCAAAGGGCGCATTAATTTTTCCAATCCATCCGTCAATTGATTCGGTGTCGTTGTAAATGTCATCAAAGAAGATCCTAGTATCAAATAAGTCAGACGTATTGCCATAAATCCTGCAGATTTTATACCTTCCTTTGTGATATTAATAAATCCTAACTTAAAGATTGTTTCTCCCGGTGTTAAAAACAAATTAAAGAAGACCGTGAATAGTAATAGTATCAAGATTGCCTTCATCCCTCTAATTATAAAACGGAAAGGGACCTTGGATATCTTTATTATGGAAAATAAAAATATGGTAACAGCTATATATCCAAGAAAGGAATGAAATAAAAATAATGATACAATAAACAATAGGGTTCCTATTAATTTCACTCTCGGGTCCAACCGATGTAAGATGGAATCCGTAGGATAATATTGTCCAATTGTAATGTCTCTAATCATAGTTAGAACCAAGCCTTTCCAAATGTAATTTCATGATTATCTATGAAATAACTTTAATATTTCATCTTTAGCTTCTGTAACGGTTGTAACATCAGTTGGAACCTGAAAGCCGTTTTCTTTTAAAGCATTCATTACGTAAGTAACCTGGGGTGCTGCCAGATCCATTTCTTCTAGTTCTTTATATCGAGCAAATACTTTCTTCGTAGATTGGTTCATAATCAACTCTCCATGGTTCATCACGAATAAACGATCAGCATAGTTTGCAATATCCTCCATACTATGGGTTACAAGAATAATCGTTATCCCACTCTCCTCATGAAGGCTCTTAATCTGATCCAAAATGTCATCTCTTCCTCTAGGGTCAAGACCTGCCGTTGGCTCGTCTAGTATTAGAACCTCTGGTTTCATTGCTAGTACTCCAGCGATTGCCACCCTACGCTTCTGTCCACCAGACAATTCAAAAGGAGAGGCATCCAACAAATCATCTCCAATGCCAACCTTCTTTAATGCTTCATAAGCACGGAGCTCCGCTCCTAACTTGTCTATGCCCAAATTCTTGGGCCCGAAAATAACATCATTAAATACGGTTGTCTCAAATAACTGATGCTCCGGATATTGAAACACAAGACCTACCTTACTTCTTAAATCGTGCAGTTTATATCGAGAATCATAGATATCCTCCCCGTTAAAATATATGTGTCCGCTGGTGGCCTTAACAAGCCCATTCATATGCTGAACTAAGGTGGATTTTCCAGAGCCGGTATGCCCAATCAGTCCAATAAACTCACCCTTCTGAATTGAAAAATTAATATCTTTCAGTGCATGGCGCTCATAAGCGGTGCCACTGCTATATATATAATTAATATGATCGAATACAATTTGCAACTTTTTCACCTACTTTGCTTTGTCTATATTACTTTGCTTTAGCTTTATTAATGAATCGACAAGCTCATCGATCGTAAGGATTCCTTCTGGTAAAGCTAGTCCTGCTTTACTAAGCTCAAATGCCAATTCCGTTACCTGTGGTACATCCAGACGATATTGCTTAATTTCATCAACTCTAGAGAATATATCCCTTGGCGTTCCCTGCATCACGATTTTGCCATGCTCCATTACAATTACTTTGTCGGCAAATGTCACTTCATCCATGTGATGAGTAATGAGCAGAACAGTTACCTTTTCCTTCTTATTCAGTTCTCGAACGGTTGAAATCACTTCCTTGCGTCCATTGGGATCTAACATGGCCGTCGGTTCATCAAGTACAATACATTGGGGCTTCATAGCCATGATACCGGCGATTGCAACCCTTTGCTTCTGCCCTCCAGACAATTTATTCGGTGATTGTGTACGATACTCTAACATTCCGACCGCTTCTAAGCTTTGTTCAACCCGCTCCCATATTTCATCCGTAGGAACTCCAAGGTTTTCTGGGCCAAAACCAACATCTTCTTCGACAACAGTAGCAACAATCTGATTATCAGGATTCTGAAATACCATTCCCGCTGTCTGTCGAATATCCCAGATGTTATTTTCCTCTGCAGTATTTAGACCATTTACCCAGATACTTCCCTCGGTTGGATGTAGAATAGCATTGATATGTTTTGCTAAGGTGGATTTTCCAGAACCATTCGCTCCAAGGATTGCAACAAAATCACCTTTCTTAACAGAGAAATTTACATTATCTATGGCTCGATTAATAGACTCAACATTGCCATCCTCGTCACGTCTTATATATTCATGTACCAACTTTTTTACTTCAATCATATCTCGATCCATACCGTATCCTCATTTCTATTTCAATCGATATTTGCATTTTCCTTTTTTTCAAATATTATTATACAAACCATCCATCACAATGGAGTCTTTATCTTAGACCTTATTATTATCTCCTAATGGATGCATCAATTATGTTTTATATGAATAATGCTATTATACAGCAAAAGTTGAATTCGTCAAATAATACAGACTATTAAATGGAAAACTTATTACTAAGTTTTGATTATAACGCATATTTTAATAAAACGAAACCATTATTTCAAACAAATACAGATTTCGACCTGGAGATTATAACATTTTTCTCCCAAAGGAAATACTTTAATAATTTAACTACTATCGAATTACATTCAGAATTAGTTTTTCCAAATTAACATGTATGAATTGTTTTACATACCCATCTATAATACATAAAAGAACCATATTAATAAATCACATATACATAAATCATATATCTATAAATTATATATTTACAAATCATATGCATAAAAAAAAGTTTGCTTCCGCAAACTTTCTTTTATTATTATCTTATTATACTAATTCGATTAATACTTCCATAGCTGCGTCGCCTTTACGAGGTCCAATCTTTACAATTCTCGTATAGCCACCGTTACGGTTTGCATACTTTGGTGCTATTTCTTCGAATAGCTTTTCAGATAAATTAACTTTCTTTGTATTTCTCTTTCTTCCAGCATTCTCTGCAGGAACTTCCGTAATAGGATAGAGGTATTTCATCATCTGTTTTCTAGCATGAAGACGGGATGCACTATCCTTCTTAATTGTCTTCTCTACATTATCATAAACAGTAACCTTCTTACCATCTACTACTTCTTTTACTCTTTTTCCATCTTTATCTTTTCGAGCAACCTTTGTTGTTACTGTAACCGTCTCAAAATTATCTTTTTCTTTTACAGCAAGTGCAATCATGCCTTCCGCAATTTTGCGGATTTCTTTTGCTTTGGACTCGGTTGTAACAATTTTACCATGGTATAGTAAGTTCGTAACCTGGTTTCTCAGTAAAGCCTTTCTTTGGCTTGAGGTTCTTCCAAGTTTTCTATAACCTGCCATTTCATTCCCTCCTTTGAATCATACAACTTATGCCATTCTGTTTAGTCTTCGCTTTGAGCTAGGGATAAACCAAGCTCGCTCAATTTACCAAGAACTTCCTCTAATGATTTCCGTCCTAGATTTCTTACCTTCATCATGTCTTCCGCAGTCCTATTGGTAAGTTCTTCAACGGTATTAATTCCGGCTCTCTTTAAGCAATTATAGGAACGAACAGATAATTCTAGTTCGTCTATACTCATCTCTAGTACTTTTTCTTTTTCATCGTCTTCTTTTTCAACCATAATTTCAGCTGTCTTTGCATTTTCTGATAGATCAATAAAAGAATTCAGATGTTCGCTTAAAACTTTTGCAGCTAAACTAATTGCTTCATCCGCTGCAAGTGTTCCGTTTGTATATACATCTAAGGTAAGTTTATCAAAATCAGTGATTTGTCCTACACGAGTATTCTCTATAGATAGATTTACACGTTCTACTGGTGTATAAATGGAATCAATAGGGATAACACCGATAGACATATCATCGCTCTTGTTTTTATCAGCGCTAACATATCCTCTTCCATTCGTGATAGTTAACTCCATATAGAGTTTACTACCCGGACCACCACTTAAGGTTGCGATCACTTGATCAGGATTAAGTATCTCGATATCCGGGTCAGCCTGTATATCCCCTGCTGTCACTACAACTTCGCCTTCCGCCTCAATGTATGCGGTTTTAGGTTCATTCGTATCGCTTGTGTTCTTGATTGCTAAGCTTTTAATATTCATAATAATTTCGGTAACATCTTCCTTGCAACAGGGAATGACACCAAATTCATGAACAACACCGTCAATCTTAATTTGGCTTACAGCAGAACCAGGTAAGGATGATAGCATAATTCTTCTTAAAGAATTACCTAAAGTTGTACCATAGCCTCTCTCCAGAGGTTCTACTACAAAACGCCCAAATTTATTATCTTCGGATAATTCCGCAATCTCTATTTTGGGTTTTTCAAAATCAAACACAACAGGACCCTCCTTCTGGGTTATTTGAGTCAATAACTCCGAATAATAATCTTTATAATAAGACAAGCTTACTAGAAGACTTATCTTATCTGCAATGCATATTACAATTATGTCAATAACAGATGAAAAGCCAACTGTTTGATTGAATAAATGAAATATGCAATTTGCAGCTTATTATTTTGAGTACAACTCGACAATTAACACTTCATTTACCGGAACATCGATTTGGTCTCTTGTAGGAATTTCTTTTACAACACCTGATAAAGCTTCTTGATCTGCTTCAAGCCATGCAGGTACAGTCCTTCCACCCGTTACCTCTAAGATATCCTTATATCTTTGTGTATTTTTAAATTTCTCTTTTATTTCAATTGTATCTCCAGCCTTTACTTTGTAGGATGGAATATTTACACATTTACCATTTACTAATACATGCTTATGATCAACGATCTGTCTAGCTTCTTTTCTCGTTCTACCGAAGCCCAAACGGAAAATAACGTTGTCCAATCTAAGCTCTAACAGAGTCATTAAGTTTTCACCAGCAGTACCGGTCTTCATCTTCTGAGCCTTTGCAAATAAGTTGCGGAAAGGTTTCTCTAACATACCGTAGATGAATTTTGCTTTCTGCTTCTCTCTTAATTGCAAGCCATACTCGCTCACTTTTTTGCCTTGTCTTGCAAAGGAACGGTTGGATTTTTTATCAATTCCTAAGTAAGAAGGCTCCAAGCCAAGGGCTCTACATCTTTTTAAAACAGGACCCATATCTCTTGCCATTGTTTTTACCTCCCATTATACTCTTCTGCGTTTAGGCGGACGACATCCATTGTGTGGAACTGGAGTCACGTCCCTGATACTGGTTACTTCGATACCGCAAGCTTGAAGCGCACGGATTGCTGCTTCTCTACCTTGACCAGGACCTTTAACCATTACCTCAACGGATTTCAAACCATAAACAAGTGCTGCCTTCGCTGCTGTTTCAGCTGCCATCTGAGCTGCATAAGCTGTGGATTTTCTCGATCCTCTGAAGCCTAATCCACCAGCACTAGCCCAAGAAAGCGCATTGCCTTCTGCATCTGTCAGCGTAACAATTGTATTGTTAAAAGATGACTGAATGTGTGCCTGTCCACGATCGACATTCTTTTTCACACGCTTCTTAGTCACTTTTCTTGCTGCTATTTTCTTAGCCATCTAACAAACCCTCCTATTGGATTATTCAATGCTTTGTCCACATTTAAGTATACTTACGGACAAAATCAAAGTTTTGGGTAATTAAAAACTCGCCGAGCGTGTCTTTAATTGTTTTTAACAAGTCAGCGGATTCCCCAACCGACCTGTTTCAATATTGTCCGATTAAATATTCTCTACGAACATTATCTATTCCTATTTATTTGCCACTATTTTTTCTTATTAGCAACAGTTCTCTTAGGACCTTTTCTTGTTCTAGCGTTAGTCTTTGTCTTTTGACCACGAACAGGAAGTCCTCTTCTATGACGGATTCCTCTATAGCATCCGATTTCTTGTAATCTCTTAATGTTAAGTGCGATTTCTCTTCTTAAATCACCCTCAACCTGCTGTGTTTCATCAATAACATCACGAATTCTAGCAACTTCTTCATCCGTTAAATCACGAACACGAGTATCCGGATTAACATTAGCAGCCGCAAGAATACGATTCGAGCTCACTCTACCAATACCATAGATATAAGTAAGACCGATTTCAACACGTTTCTCTCTTGGTAAATCTACACCACTAATACGAGCCATGTGCTTAATACACCTCCAAATTATTTTTGTTTTAATAAATACGTAATGCCATGCATTACGCCAGCCGCTTTAAATTGTAACATACAAAGATACATCGTCTTTGCTGCTAAGACTCCGTGATGACGGCACGGTTCTTAAGGTATAACATTAAGTAGTTATATGTTTACCCACAATATCACAAAGATCCTGTTGATAACAACAGTATTTGTAACACAAAAAGCAAGAACTAGATATATAAAACAATAGTTAGTTTTTGAGGTACCAACCTATTGTAAATTAGCCTTGTCTTTGTTTGTGTTTAGGGTTTTCGCAGATAACTCTGACTGCGCCCTTTCTTCTAATAACTTTGCATTTTTCGCAAATTGGTTTTACTGATGATCTTACTTTCACAGTAATTCACCCCTTTCAAAAAAGTCCATTTTTTATTATATCACCGCAGAAATATAATAGCAAGTAATATTTTTTATTTTAATCTGTAAATATTTTGAAATTCTATGATATACTAATACAAGTTTTATATCATAGAATTTTATCATGAATTCAGGTAATTCAATCGACTATTTATCACGCCATATAATTCGACCCTTCGTTAGATCGTACGGGGATAGCTCCAAAGTTACCTTATCGCCAGGTACTATTTTAATAAAGTTCATACGAAGCTTACCACTAATATGTGCTAAAACTTTATGTCCATTTTCCAATTCCACCTGGAACATCGCATTCGGCAGTTTCTCTACTACCGTTCCTTCAATTTCAACAACATCGGCCTTTGACATTACTCAACCTCCTTACTCGAATTTCTATCTTTCCATAACTTAATTGCTCTTTTAATTTCTTCGTTAGTTACAACATTATTGGTAATCTTTTCTGCAAGATTTGAATCGAAATGTTTGAGCAAATTTACATGTTTCAATTTTTTCTTTTTAGGACGGTCTAATGTTCGAATATTACCATCCACTAAATATACATATTCTTTGTCTATATTTATTATTACATAACATCTGCCGGCATCATGTCCAGCAGTTGCTATTGTAAAACCTCCGATTTTTAAGTTCCGTAACATATAGCAAGCCTTTCTAATAGGAAATATAGGATACAAAAGTAAATCTGCTTACAAATTCACTTTGCAAAATCGCTTAGCAAAAGTGCTTTGCGATTAAGCATTATATAACGTAAGGATTTCCGGCTCTCCATCTGTAATCAGTACAGTATTCTCGTAATGCGCTGATAGTGTACCATCCGCCGTTACAACAGTCCAATCATTATCCAACCAGAGGACATCATATCTTCCTACATTTACCATAGGTTCGATCGCCAAGGTCATTCCTGCTTCAAGCTTTGGTCCTCTACGCTTCTGTTTAAAATTTGGTATCTGCGGTTCTTCATGAAGATTCTTACCTATCCCATGCCCTACCAAATCTCTAACGACAGAATATCCAAAGGATTCTACGTATTCTTGAATAGCCGCTGATATCTCATGTAGATGATATCCCTGTTTTGCATACTTTATTCCTTCGAAAAAGCTTTGTTCGGTAACTTTAATTAATTGCTTTGCTTCCTCTGAGACTTCGCCAACAGCTATGGTTCTTGCTGCATCTGAATGGTAACCTTTATAGATTACTCCAGCATCCAAACTTACAATGTCCCCATCACGAAGAATATGTTTATTATCTGGAATTCCATGTACCACTTCATCATTAACGGATACACAAAGGGATGCAGGAAATCCTTGATAGTCTAAAAAGGATGGTATGCAGTTAAAACTCTTAATCAGCTCCCTGCATTTTTTATCAATATCCAGAGTCGTAATGCCTGGGCGGACAAATTGCTTTAATTCTTCATGTAATATCGATAGAATTCGTCCAGACTCCCTCATATATTCTATTTCTTTCTCTGACTTAATCATTATTGACAATCAATCTCTTCCTTTCTATACGAATAACATCGAACACTGTTACATTTCGGATGCAAGCTATATCAATTCAATATTGATACAATACAATACTATTGTGGCTAAGTCAATCTCATTAGCTATGCAATTGAATTCCCTTCTTACATTTCAATAACCTGGACAATCTCATGAAAGGTTTCATCCATTGTTTTCGTTCCATCTACTGATTTTAAGATGCCTTTATTAATATAGTAATCAATTAGCGGTTGTGTCTGCTCATGATAAACAGCAAGGCGTTTCTTAACTGTTTCTGGCTTATCATCCTCACGAAGAACTAATGATTTACCACAAGTATCACAGATACCTTCTTTCTTTGGTGGAATGTTAACTACATGATAAGTTGCCCCACAATTCAGACATGCTCTTCTTCCAGACATGCGATCGATAATTACTTCATCAGCAACATTAACATCTATGGCATATTCAATTCTTTCTCCACTCTTACTAAGAGCTTCATCAAGGGCTTCTGCCTGGGGAATTGTTCTAGGGAAACCATCCAAGACATAACCATCCTTGCAATCTGCATCTTTAAAACGATCAACAACTAAATCTACAACCAATTCATCCGGTACTAATAAACCTTGGTCCATATAAACTTGTGCTTTTTTACCTAATTCAGTTCCATTCTTAATATTAGCGCGAAAAATATCTCCAGTAGATATGTGCGGAATATTATATTTATCTGCTAATTTTTTTGCTTGTGTACCTTTTCCAGCTCCGGGAGCTCCCAACATAATAATTTTCATACCTATTAATAACCATACCTTTCTTCACAACCTGAAAAGCAATGTATGAACGAGAACTAAAATTCTCGTAGAGTAATTCACGATTTCCATGTTATGCAGAGCGCAATAAAGCAATTAAATTGGTAAAGAAGTTAAATTACCTTTATGAAAATCATGATTTTAAACTATCTCATGCATGGCTCCAAAATATTATATTCGCTTTTCATCATTTGTTACATGTGAGATTAAAATTTAATCTTATAAAATAAGTAAAATAATAATTTCAAAGATATTACTGAGTAATTTGAATCACAATACCCCTTATGAGGCCGCATACGACCTCATAACGGGATAATCATTAATCATTCAGGAAACCTTTGTAGTGGCGTACAAGCATCTGAGATTCAATCTGTTTGATTGTCTCAATGATAACACCAACAATAATGATAATTGATGTGCCACCAAAGTTTACTCTAGCTCCAAAAGCTCCCGAGAAGATTATAGGTATCACGGAAACAATGATTAAACCGACTGCTCCGATCAATATAATATTATTAAGTACCTTTGTTAAGTAATCCGTAGTTGGCTTACCAGGACGGATGCCTGGAATAAATCCACCTTGCTTCTTCATATTATTTGCTACTTCAATCGGATTAAAGGTAATCGATGTATAAAAGTAAGCAAAGAAAATAATAAGAGCAATATAGATTAATAAACCAATAGAGTATTTGAACTCTCCCCAGCTCTTAAATACTAGCCAGTCGCCTTGGCTAAGAACTTTAAGTACCTTAGGCCAAAAATGAGCTCTTGCAGGATATACTCCAAAGAATGATCCAATTAGAATCGGAAAATTCATCAATGAGCTGGCGAAGATAACCGGTATAACACCAGCTGTATTAACTTTCAAAGGAATATGGGAGGATTGTCCACCAACCATCTTTCTTCCTTGCACTTTCTTCGTATATTGTACAGGGATTTTTCTTTCTCCATCTTGTAGGAAAATAACCAATACAATTGTAACTACGATGACTGCAATAATTATAACAGCTGCTAAAATACCCATACCAACCGGTTTACCATAGATAAACTGATAAAATAGGTTGACAAAATCACCTGGCATAGTTGATACAATGTTAATTAACAAAATAATAGAGATACCGTTGCCGACACCTTTTTGCGTAATCTGTTCACCCAACCACATTAGAAATGCTGTACCTGCAGTAAAGGATGCGATAATAACTACTACATTTGTAAAACTTAAACCACCCTCTAAGGCACCTGCGCTGCCAAAACCAATTGCCATAGCACCTGATTCAATAACAGCTAATACTACTGTCATATATCGGGTAAGCTCATTGATTTTCTTTCGTCCGTCTTCGCCTTCTTTCTGCATCTCTTCCAATTTAGGTATTGCAATTGTTAAGAGTTGCATAATAATTGAAGCAGATATATATGGGGAAATACTCAGCGCAAAAATAGACATCTTACTAAAGGATCCACCTGTTAAAATATTGAAGAATCCTAAGTTTTCTGCATTGAACCACTGCTCCGTTACGTCCCTGCTTATGGCAGGAGCTGGGAGCAGAGTTCCCAGCCTTACTATAATTAGTGCTAGAAAAGTAAACATTAGTTTATTACGTATATCCTTAACCTTAAAAGCATTTCGGAGTGTTTTAAACATTAGATCACCTCAGCATTTCCACCAAGAGCCTGTATTTTTTCGACTGCACTTGCACTAAATGCATTAACCTTGACATCAAGCTTCTTAGTTAATTCCCCATTTCCAAGAATCTTTACACCATCTCTCGGGTTTTTGATGATTCCTGCTTCGATCAATGAATCAACTGTTACTGTAACACCTTCATCAAATCTATTTAATACATCTACATTAATTGCAACGATTTCTTTAGTATTTCTATTAGTAAAACCACGTTTCGGAATTCTTCTATATAATGGCATTTGGCCACCTTCGAATCCAATTCTAGGAGCTCCAGAACGAGCTTTTTGGCCTTTGTGACCCTTACCAGCTGTTTTTCCGTTTCCTGAACCGTGACCACGACCTACTCTAAAGTTTTTACTTTGTTTGGAACCTTCTGCCGGTCTTAAATCGGATAGATTCATCTTGTGCACCTCCTTTTTTTACTTATTCTTTTATATTTCTTCGACCTTTACTAAATGCTTAACTTGAGCAATCATTCCTCGAACTGCAGCATTATCAGGCATCTCAACTGTCTTATTTAGTTTTCTAAGACCAAGAGCTTCTACTGTTTTGCAGTGTTTTGGAATGGCGCCGATTGTAGATTTAACTAAAGTAATTTTTAATTTACCTGCCATTTTGACACCTCCATATTTGAATAATCACGTGGTAGGGCAGCTGTTACTGTAACAGCTGTTCTACTGGTATACCACGAAGCTTAGCTACTTCCTCAGGGGTCTTTAACTGGCTCAATCCTTCAATTGTAGCAAGAACAACATTCTGTTTATTGTTAGAACCAAGTGATTTGGTACGGATGTTTCTATAGCCCGCAAGCTCAAGTACGTTACGTACTGGACCTCCGGCGATAACACCGGTACCTTCTGGCGCACGCTTTAGTAAAACGGTAGAACCACCGAATTTACCAATGAAGTCGTGAGGTACACTGCCATTTTCATCAAGTGGTAAGCTTATTAATTTCTTTATAGCATTCTCTTTACCTTTACGAATAGCCTCTGGAATTTCAGCTGCTTTTCCTAAGCCTGCTCCAACGTGGCCGTTCTTGTCACCTACAACAACAAGTGCTGTAAATTTCATGTTACGTCCACCTTTAACAACCTTTGTAACACGCTTGATGGATACGACTTTATCTTCTAATTCCATTTGACTGGCGTCAACGAATGTTCGTTTCATGTTTTTCCTCCTTGCTTAGAATTTCAGACCAGCTTCACGGGCTGCATCTGCTAACGCTTTAATCTTTCCTTGATATATGAAGCCACCACGATCAAAGACAACAGACTCAATTCCTTTTTCTAATGCTTTCTTTGCGATTACAGTTCCTAAATATGCTGCTGCTGCTACATCGTTGGTTTTCTGAAGTTCAGCCTTAACACCTTTTTCCAACGTAGATGCTGCGATTATAGTATTACCAACAGTATCATCGATAATCTGAGCATACATATGATTGTTGCTTCTATATACAGCTAAACGCGGTCTCTCAGGAGTACCTGTGAAACGATTACGGATTTTTAGATGTTTTTTTCTACGAATAACTTCTCTAGATTCTTTCTTAACCATTATATTTCACTCCTCCCTTATTTCTTACCGGTCTTACCAACCTTACGCCTGATTACTTCATCAGCATATTTAATACCTTTACCCTTGTATGGCTCAGGTCTTCTCTTATCTCTGATTTCAGCGGCATATTGGCCAACCTTTTCTTTATCAATACCTTTAATAATAATCTTGTTCTGTCCGTCAAGTGTTGATTCAACACCTTCTGGATCTGTCATAACAACGGGATGGGAATAACCTAATGTTAATGTTAATTCTTTACCAGACTTTGCAGCTCTGTAACCAACACCGTTGATTTCCAAATGTTTTTCATAACCCTGGGTTACACCGATAACCATATTTGCAATTAGGGTTCTAGTAAGACCATGTAATGATTTGAATTTCTTTAAATCATTTGGTCTTGTAACAATAACTTCTGAACCCTCTACTTTAATTCCAAGTTCAGCAGGTAACACTCTCTCTAGTGTTCCCTTCGGACCCTTAACGGTCACTTTATTATTTTCTGCTACATCTACAGTTACACCTGCAGGTATAGCGATAGGCATTCTTCCTATACGTGACATGCCCGCACCTCCTATTTTAATGTCGTAGACTAATCAATCTATAAGTCCGACTCACAACTTTTTACCAAACGAATGCTAAAACCTCTCCACCTACGTTTAACTCTCTAGCTTCTCTATCAGTTATAACACCTTTGTTGGTAGAAATTATTGCAATACCTAAACCTCCAAGAACTTTTGGAAGCTGATCTTTATTCGCATACACACGAAGGCCTGGTTTTGAAATCCTCTTAAGCCCAGTGATAATTTTAACCTTTTTATCTTTACTATATTTTAAAGTAATATGGATATTTTTAAAGCTTCCAACTTCCTCAACTTCATATTTCTTGATATAACCTTCTCTTTGAAGGATATCAGCAATCGCGATTTTCATCTTAGAAGCAGGAACATCTACAGTATCATGTTTAGCAGTATTGGCATTACGGATTCTTGTAAGCATATCTGCAATTGGATCGCTCATTGTCATAATAATTGCCTCCTTTCTTAACTTTTACCAGCTTGCTTTCCTAACCCCTGGTATCTGTCCTTTGTATGCTAATTCACGAAAACATATTCTGCAAACACCATATTTTCTTAAATACGCATGTGGACGACCACAGATTCTGCAACGGTTATATTCTCTTGTGGAGAATTTCTGTGGGCGTTGTTGCTTTACTTTCATTGACCTTTTAGCCATGGAAATTCCTCCTTTATTTTCTAAATGGCATACCGAATTGTGTCAACAACTCACGAGCTTCTTCGTCAGTCTTAGCAGTTGTAACGAAGATAATATCCATACCTCTTACCTTATCCACCTTATCGTATTCAATCTCAGGGAAAATAAGCTGTTCCTTAATACCAAGTGCATAGTTTCCTCTTCCATCGAATGCATTCGGATTAACACCTCTGAAGTCACGTACACGAGGTAAGCTCAAGTTGATTAAACGATCAGCAAACTCATACATTCTTTCGCCACGTAAAGTTACTTTACATCCGATAGGCATACCTTCTCTTAACTTGAAGTTAGCAATGGATTTTTTTGCTTTTGTAATAACAGGTTTCTGGCCTGAGATAAGTTCAAGATCTCTAACTGCTGCATCTAAAACCTTTGCATTTTCCTTTGCTTCACCAACACCCATGTTGATGACAATTTTATTTAATTTCGGCACTTCCATAACATTCTTATATCCGAACTTTTTAGTCATGCCGGCTACTATTTCATTATTATACAAATCTTTTAATCTAGCCAACGCAGTATTCCTCCTCTCCGTATTAGTCGATTACATCGCCAGTTGTTTTAGCGAAACGTACTTTTTGGGTTCCTTTTTTACCTTCAACAGTCTTAAAACCAATTCTGGTAACTTTACCCTTATGAACATACATTACGTTAGATACATCGATAGGCGCTTCCTGATGGATAATTCCACCCTTAGGGTTTGCTTGGTTAGCTTTGCTGTGTTTTGCAATCATATTGATACCTTCTACCAATACTTTCCCGTCCTTCACAGAAATAACCTTACCCTCTTTACCTTTATCTTTACCAGTGATTACTTTAACTGTATCACCTTTTTTGATTTTCATCGTTGCCACAGTTGACACCTCCCTATAATACTTCTGGTGCTAAAGAAACGATTTTCATGAATTGTTTCTCTCTTAATTCTCTTGCTACCGGTCCAAAGATACGGGTTCCTCTTGGATTCTTGTCATCTTTAATAATAACAGCAGCATTCTCATCGAATCTAATATAAGAACCATCTTTACGACGTGCGCCCTTTACAGTACGAACGACAACAGCCTTAACGACATCACCTTTTTTAACAACACCGCCTGGTGTTGCATCTTTAACAGAAGCAACAATGATATCACCTATATTAGCATATCTTCTACCTGAGCCGCCTAATACTCTGATACAAAGAATTTCTTTTGCACCAGTATTATCGGCAACTTTAAGTCTTGATTCTTGTTGTATCATGATAATACTCCTTTCAGTTGTTGTACAACTGGTCGCAGGCAACACCCGCGATCCCTTGTCATATATATTGAGTTCACATCTTACGAACTCTATCGAAACTTAGTATACCTTACTAGGCAAACTTAAGATTATTTTGCTCTTTCAACGATCTCCATAAGTCTCCATCTCTTATCCTTAGACAAAGGTCTGGTTTCCATAATTCTTACTCTATCGCCGATGTTGCAATCATTGTTTTCGTCGTGTGCTTTAAGCTTATGGGTTCTTTTAACGATTTTTCCATAAAGAGGATGCTTAACATTGTCTGTAATAGCTACAACAATTGTTTTATCCATCTTATTGCTAACCACTTTGCCGACACGAACTTTTCTTAGATTTCTTTCCACAATGAAACTCCTTTCTATGACCGTAGGTCACGACCTAAGGGTTGACCTAATGGTCTATTTTTATTTCGAAGCTTTTGAAAGTTCAGAGATGACCGTCTGAATTCTAGCAATATTTTTTCTTACTTCTTTAATTCTACTGGTGTTATCCAGCTGATTGGTCGCATTTTGGAATCTCAAGTTAAAGAGTTCCTTCTTAGCAGCTACTAATTCTTCATTTAATTCTGTAGCTGATTTCTTTCTTAAATCTTCTACATAGTTTTTAATTTTCACTGTTTTCACCGCCTTCTAAGTCTGCACGGGAAACGATTTTACATTTCACCGGTAATTTATGCATAGCAAGACGTAATGCTTCCCTTGCAGTCTCCTCAGGAATACCTGCGATTTCAAACATTACACGTCCTGGTTTAACAACCGCTACCCAATACTCTAAGGAACCTTTACCGGAACCCATACGGGTTTCTGCAGGCTTTGTTGTGACAGGTTTGTCAGGGAATATCTTAATCCATACCTTACCGCCACGTTTTGTAAAACGAGTCATAGCAATACGGGCCGCTTCAATTTGATTAGATTTAATCCAACAAGGTTCTGTTGCAACAAGACCATACTCACCGTATGCTAGTTTATTACCTCTCATTGCTTTACCTTTCATAGTTCCGCGAAATTGCTTACGACGCTTAACTCTCTTAGGCATTAACATTATTTATCGCTCCCTTCCTTTTTAGCTCCTTTTGCGGGAAGCACTTCTCCATGATAAATCCAAGCCTTTACTCCTAACTTACCGAATGTAGTATCAGCCTCAGCAAAACCATAATCGATGTTAGCACGTAAAGTCTGTAGTGGAATAGTTCCTAGATTGTAAAATTCTGTACGAGCCATATCCGCTCCACCAAGACGGCCGGATACACTTGTCTTAATACCTTTAGCACCAGCTCTCATTGTTCTGTTCATTGTAGACTTCATAGCTCTTCTGAAAGAGATACGATTCTCCAACTGTGCAGCAATGTTTTCTGCAACCAATTGTGCATCAAGGTCAGGTCTCTTTACTTCCTTAATCTCTATGTTTAATCTCTTGGAGGTAAACTTTTGAAGCTCAACCTTTAACTTTTCAATTTCTGAACCGCCTCTACCTATAACAACGCCAGGCTTAGCGGTATAAATAATTATTTTCAAACGGTTTGATGCTCTCTCAATTTCAATCTTAGAAATACCTGCACTGAATAGTCTATTCTTCAGAAATTTTCTAATCTTATAATCTTCAACGAGATTGTCAGCAAAATCCGCTTCAGCATACCATCTAGAGTCCCAATCATTAATAACTCCGACTCTTAAGCCGTGAGGATTAACTTTTTGTCCCATTATTGCCCTCCTTATCTTTCATTAAGCACAACTGTGATGTGGCACATTCTCTTTTCGATACGATACGCTGTGCCTCGTGCTCTCGGTTTTATTCTCTTCATAATCGGTCCCTGATTTGCATAACATTCCTCAATGTAAAGTTTAGAGGGATCCATATTCTTAACTTCAGCGTTAGCAATCGCTGACTTAACTAATTTTAAAATTAAACTAGAAGCATATCTTGGGTTATATGTTAAAATACCAAGTGCTGTTTGTACATCCTTACCTCTAATGGCGTCTAATACGAAACAAGCCTTCTGTACCGATACTCTCGCATAGGATAACTTTGCAGACGCTCTATTGTCCTTAATCTCATTTCTTTGTCTCTTTATCTGGGATCTATGTCCTTTCGCCATGGATGAAACCTCCTTCCATTAATGCCTACGCATTATTTTCTTGTCTTCTTTTCGTCTTTTCCGTGTCCTCTATAGGTTCTGGTAGAGACAAACTCACCAAGTTTATGCCCAACCATATCCTCTGTAATGTACACAGGAACATGTCTTCTACCATCGTGAACAGCGATTGTATGACTAACCATCTGCGGAAAAATGGTAGAACGACGTGACCAAGTCTTGATTACTGTTTTATCGCCAGACTTATTCAGTTCATCTACTTTTTTCAATAAAGATTTATCAGCAAACGGTCCCTTTTTTAATGAACGAGCCATGATTCTAACCTCCTTAGAATTTCTAACTAAGCAAATTGGTTCCCCAATTCTTTTACCTTATCTTACTTAAGAGTTTTTCCGTCTCTTCTTCTTATAATTAATTTATCAGATTTCTTATTATTCTTTCTTGTCTTAAGGCCAAGAGTAGGTTTGCCCCAAGGTGTAAGAGGACTTGGACGACCAATGCCTGTCTTACCTTCACCACCACCGTGTGGATGGTCATTCGGGTTCATAACAGATCCACGCACAGTAGGACGGAAGCCCATATGACGCTTACGACCAGCTTTACCGATAGTAATCAACTCATGATCAACATTTCCAACCTGTCCAATGGTTGCTCTACAAACAATTGGTACCATTCTCATCTCACCGCTTGGTAAACGAAGTGTTGCATACTTTCCTTCCTTCGCCATAAGCTGTGCAGAGTTACCAGCGGAACGAACCAACTGTCCACCTTTACCAGGATACAATTCAATGTTATGAATTTGTGTACCAATTGGAATGTTTTGAAGTGGTAAGCAGTTACCTACTTTGATTTCTGCTTTCGGACCATTCATCAACTTTGTTCCTACCTTAAGACCATAAGGTGCTAAAATGTAGGATTTCTCACCATCAGCATAAGTAATTAATGCGATGTTTGCAGTTCTGTTTGGATCATATTCAATGCTAACAACAGTAGCTGGAATACCATCTTTTCTTCTCTTAAAATCAATTAATCTATATTTTCTTCTAGCTCCACCACCACGGTGTCTAACTGTGATTTTACCTTGATTATTACGGCCTGCTTTCCTATTTAAAGAAACAACCAATGACTTCTCAGGCTTTGAAGCTGTAATCTCAGAAAAATCAGAACCTGTCATGTTACGTCTAGAAGGTGTATATGGGGTATATACTTTAATTCCCATGTTTTGCACTCCTTTCACTTGATGCAATAATTTGTTATCTTTCTCTGCATCCTAATTCTCACTTAGTGAATAACTAGCAAGCAAATTCTCATCTTGTGACTTGCTATTCATTCATCGTATTTACATATCGATATTGTCTCTTATAGTCCAGAGAATATTTCAATATCAGCACTGTCTTCGGTAAGCTGAACAACAGCTTTCTTTGTCTTTGCTGTTTTACCAACAACATTTCCACGTCTACGGTTTTTACCATCTAAGTTCATTGTGTTAACCTTAGCAACCTTTGTACCAGCAAACATCCTCTCAACAGCTTCCTTAATCTGATTCTTCGTAGCTTCTGGATGAACAGAAAATGTGTACTTCTTTTCAGCCATAGAGTTCATACTCTTCTCAGTTACGATAGGCTTAAGGATAACATCATAATATTTAATATCTGCCATTATGCGTACACCTCCTCGAGTTGCGCTACAGCATCCTTAGTTAATACTAAAGTATCATACTTCAAGATGTCGTATACATTAATGGAGTTTGTTAATATAGTTCTTACTTTAGGAAGGTTTCTTGCAGAAAGAACAACATTCTCATCTTTCTTATCAAGAACAATAAGTGCTCTATCAAGCTTAAAGCTATCAAGCATTGCCTTCACATTCTTAGTTTTAATTTCATTAAAGCTTAATTCATCTAAAACTACGATCTTCTTCTCGTTAACTCTAGATGTTAATGCAGATTTGAGTGCAAGTACTTTTTCTTTTTTATTTAACTTAATGGAATAATCTCTTGGCTTTGGAGCAAATACAACACCGCCGCCCTTCCATTGAGGAGATCTGATTGAACCCTGTCTTGCATGACCAGTTCCTTTCTGTCTCCATGGCTTTCTTCCACCACCACGTACTTCAGAACGGGTCTTTGCACTCTGCGTTCCCTGGCGTTTGTTAGCTAACTGAGCAACAACAGCCATATGAACTAAATGATTATTTATCTTTACTCCGAAGACAGCATCGTTAAGTTCTAACTTACCAACTTCTTTGCCTTCAATATTATAAACAGCTACATTTGCCATAACTTAAGTTCCTCCTTTCTTAAAGCTTTAGTTTGCCTTTACTGTTTCCTTCAATACTACTAAGGATTTCTTTGCTCCTGGCACGGCACCTTTCACTAAGATTAGATTCTTTTCAGCATCCACTCTTACCACTTCAAGGTTCTGTACCGTAACCATTTCGTTACCCATTTGTCCTGGCATCTTCTTGCCTCTGAACACACGACCCGGGCTAGCTGCACCAGCGTTGGCACCTGCATGTCTATGATACTTAGAACCATGTTTCATAGGTCCTCTAGATAATCCATGTCGCTTAATTGCACCTTGGAAACCTTTACCCTTTGACTTAGCGGTAGCATCAACTTTATCACCTGCTGAGAAGATATCAGCTTTGATTTCTTGTCCTACCTCATAGTCAGAAGCATTCTCAAACTTAAATTCTTTAAGAAATCTTTTATTTGCAACACCTGCTTTAGCAAAGTGTCCTTTTCTTGGTTTGTTTACCAGTGTTTCTCTGATATCACCAAAACCAACCTGTACTGCTGCGTATCCGTCGTTCTCCACAGTCTTCACTTGTGTTACATGCATCGGTCCTGCTTGCAGTACGGTTACAGGTATAAGTTCTCCATTATCACCGAAGACCTGGGTCATTCCGACTTTCGTAGTCAAAATTGCTTTCTTCATTGTCTTACCTCCTATTTAATCTACAGCGGATTGCATACGATAGCTTACTATCGCATTTATTGCAATCATCCTAGACGGTCTACCTATGTGATTTTGTTCTCTATATGATAAACCATAAGGATTATTTCTTATTATTTCTAATTATTTTAATGAATAATCATTTGCTTTTGCTTATGCTTGCTTTCTGATATCACATCAATTATTTGGTTTTCATCTTGATGTCGATGTATACACCCGCAGGCATTTCCAGTCTGGATAATGCATCTACTGTTTTCTGAGTAGGTGTAATGATATCAATCAGTCTCTTATGCGTTCTTTGCTCGAACTGCTCTCTAGAATCTTTGTACTTATGAACAGCTCTTAGAATTGTAACAACTTCCTTTTTTGTAGGTAGAGGTACTGGTCCACTCACCTTTGATCCTGTTTTCTTTACAGTATCAATGATTTTACCTGCTGATTGATCGATTAGATGATGATCATACGCCTTTAATGTGATTCTCATTACTTGACTTGCCATAAAAAAAGCCGCCTCCTTTTCGCACTTAATTTCAGTACGACAAGTGGTGACTGTACACTCATCCGTGTGTATCTTCAATTTCCGAACAAACTGACAAACCAATAGCGGTTTGCCCCTTGAACTGAGATCGATATATCTCACACGTCTTCTCTGCCTAAGGCAGAACGTCCAATTGTACAGTGACTTGTCGCCAGTTTCATAACTTGACATTCGCTCCACGGAAAACCTACTAAATATCTGTAGCAACCTCACGCTTCTACGCTATCAACGTCACAACACGTGTTATTATACACTATGATTTTTTCTTTTGCAAGAACTTTTTATTTGATTTAGAAGATTTTTTATTCTTTTTAATATAAGTAGTAATAATTATATCTCGTCATACAGCTATTATTACTTATCGAGGATATATTATTACAATCGCAAATATTAGGCAAAGTGAATAATTTCAAATGATAAGTCATTAAATTAAATGGAAGTATTTTTGCCTTCCTTATATAATTGACTTATGGATATTATTCATCCCTAACAAAAATCTATAAGAAAAGGAGAGGAATTTATGAAAAAGTTATTATCTATTACACTGATTTTAGCATTTGTTTTAAGCTTTACTGCTTGTAGCAATCCCAAACAGGAAGAAAAAAACGATTCACAGGCAACAAGCAATACTAGTTCGGAAGATACTTCTAAAGAAGCAAGTGGTAACTCCGGAACCGTAGTTGTATACTCACCACATGAAGCAGATCCACTTAATGCTGGTATCAATTTGTTTATGGACGCATATCCAGACATTCAAGTAGAGGTAGTTGCTGCAGGTACTGGCGAACTTCTAAACCGTATTGCAGCAGAATCGGCAAATCCTATCGCTGACGTTTTCTGGGGCGGTGGCGCTGACTCCTTGGCAGCATTTAAGGAATACTTTGCTCCATATGTTTGTGCAAATGATGCTGCAATCGATGAGGCTTATAAAGATTCTGAGGATATGTGGATTGGAGAAAGTCCTCTTCCAATGGTAATCTTCTATAATAAGGATTTACTTGAAAGAGACGGCCTTAGCATTCCAACATCCTGGGAGGACCTAATACAACCAGAATGGAAAGGTAAAATT
>JAAYSQ010000190.1 GCA_012523925.1 Clostridiales bacterium | reverse complement strand
GATCTCTGGTTGCTTTATACTCCAAAGCCTCCAACTCCTTTTTCTGTATATCGATATTCACAATCTTACCAATTACGTGAAGAGGTTTTTTCTGCTCATCATAAATGGTTTTTCCCATTGCCTGGCACCAAATATATTCCCCTAATAGATTTTTCATACGAAATTCTGTCTGAACTATGTTTTTTCCTTCTTTTAATTCTTGGCAATATTCGAGATAAATTCCCCAGTCGTCCGGATGAACCTTATCTTGCCTGTCCCAACATTTCTCAGCAAAATTAGAGATAATTAGCTCTCCCCCAAATAATTCACGGAATTTATCTGTACTAATCATTTCATCATCATCAATGCGGTATTCGAATATCACATCTTGTGATAACTCCGTGGCAATTCGATATCGTTCTCCTTCCAATCGGAATGTATCCCGCATTTGCTTTAACTTTTGAGCATATTCTATATTTTTATTACCCCTTTTTTTCAAAAGCATAATGATTATCCCAAGAGCAACGATAAAAATAGTCTCAATTATAATACATAATAACATGCATGTGGTAGACTTGCTTTGTAAATACTCAATCAGTTTCAACTTTACTCCCCCAATAAGAAACAATAAATAATAAGTTACTCTCTAATACAAGTATATTCCATGCTGCTACTGGATAGCTAAGTTAGCATATCACTGATGTTATATGTTATTTAGTTTATTAACATTGTTATATTTATTCTTAACCATTTAATTATATCCTTCTTCGATTATTTTGTCACTAGGATTCATAAATTTATCTAATTTTTATTCACTTCACCATCTCTGATTGTTTATAATTTAGAACACGAATTTTAGGGTAAAGACTCTGCTAATTAAGTATTCTATCATAAGATGCCTAATTTTTCCATATGTATTTTTATAATTATGAAATTAACTGTGCGTACTGTGTTTTGTACATTATCTAAACAATTTACTACAGATTACATATAATCATAGAAATCTCCTCTTTCTCAATAAAGAAAAAGATCCATATACATTTTTTGTATATAGATCCCTAATTCTTTATATTAAGATGATTTAGCAAATTAAATACTCCTATAACTCATATGGGGTGACTTGATATACGTAGTAGTTGAGCCAATTTGTGTACATTATATTCGCGTGCGCCCGCCATACTAAGTTAGGACGTTCTCCTGGGAGATCTTCAGGATAATAATTCTGCGGTAAATCGATTGATAACCCTTTAGCGATGTCCCTCTTATATTCACGATCAAGGGATACTCTGTCATATTCTGGATGTCCCATAACAAAAATCTGTTTTCCTTCTTTAGACATAACAATAAACACTCCAGCTTCCTCAGATTCTGCAAGAATGATGAGTTCTTCATTACGTAAGATATCCTCTTTGAGAACCGTTGTATATCTGGAATGTGGAGCATAAAAGATATCATCAAACCCTCTCACAAAAGGGGTTTTTCTCTTTAATACTCTATGTTCAAATATACCAAATAACTTTTTATCTAATCGCTTTTTCTTAATTCCATAATGATAATATAAACCAGCCTGAGCACCCCAGCAGATATGTAATGTCGATGTAATATGAGTCTTCGACCATTCCATAATCTTCATTAACTCTTCCCAGTAATCCACCTCTTCGAACTCCATCAACTCAACTGGTGCTCCGGTAATAATCAAACCATCGAATTTACGATTTTTCACATCTTCGAAGGTTAGATAGAATTGATCTAAATGGCTTGTGGGTGTATGAGTTCCTACATAGGTCCCTGTTGTAAGAAAGGTTACATCCACCTGAAGCGGCGTATTCGATAGACTTCTTAATAATTGTACCTCTGTATCTTCCTTGATTGGCATCAGATTAAGTATCGCAATCTTCAGAGGACGAATATCCTGATGCAAGGCGCGGGTCTCGTCCATAATAAATATATTTTCATCTTCTAAAATTTTTTTAGCAGGTAAATCACTTTGTATTTTAATAGGCATATTGTCTCACCATCTTCGATATTGTATTGATATGTTTTTACAGCCTTCCGTTAAATCACGTTAGCCTTGTTCTTAAACTATGGCTTTATACTTATTAATAAGTATAAGCAGAAAACATCATATCATGTTTATTAAAATAAATCAATCGTTATTGGTTAAAATTACCATCATAATTATGCATATATAATCCTACATTAGCCTACTAATAACTTCTTCTTCGGTTAGCACTGGTACGCCAAGCTCATTTGCTTTTGCTAACTTGCTTCCTGCATTATCACCTGCAACCACATAACTAGTTTTCTTAGAGACACTACCGGATACTTTAGCACCATAATTTTTCAAAAGTGTCTCCATATCTCTTCGTCCCATGGTAGGCAATGTTCCCGTTATTACAAAGGTTAAACCTTCCAATCGATTATCTGCTCCACTTGTATCCTCTAAGGAGTTAAGATTGACACCCGCCTGTTCCAACCGTTCAATAATCTTACGGTTGTCAATATTTTTAAAGAACTCTACAATCGCTCTCGCACTAATATCTCCTACATCATTGATTACTACCAGGTCCTCATATTCTGCATTCTGCAATTCATGGATTGATTTAAAATATTTCTTTAATTCCGTTGCTGCTTGCTTACCAATATTACGTATTCCAAAGCCTGTTATAAGTCGATCAATGTCATTTTGCTTGCTGTCTTCAATCGCTTTAAGGAGTTTATCCGTATTCCTCTCCTTTCCTATCAGACCTTTCTCTATCAATTCATCCCGGTAATTTTTCAAATAATAGATATCAGAGATATCTTTCAGATACCCTTCCTTTATTAATACTTCGATGTAAGCCTCACCAAAGCCCTTAATATCCATAGCATTACGGCCAACAAAATTAATAATATGCTGGACCAACTGCGCTGGACAATTCAAATTTGTACATTTTGTATCCGCTGTATTCTCATCACGAACAGTCGGAGCACCACAACTAGGGCATTCCGATGGAATTTTATACGGTACAGTTCCTTCCGGCCTCTTATCTTTCTTAACGGATAAAACTTCTGGAATTATTTCTCCTGCTTTACGAACCACAATCGTATCACCAATACGAACATCCAATTCGTCAATGCGATCTTGGTTATGCAAAGTTGCCCGTTCAACTTTAGTTCCACACAAATGAATAGGCTCAAAAATAGCAGTTGGTGTTATTCTTCCAGTTCTCCCAACAGTCAAACGAATTTCTTTTACCTTGGTCTCTTTTTCCTCAGGAGGATATTTAAAGGCAATTGCCCATCTAGGCACCTTTGCTGTAGCTCCTAACTCCTCGCGCAGTGCAAGATTATCCACCTTAACAACAGCACCATCGATATCATATGCTAGACTTCCTCTAGATTCCCCAATTTCAACTATAGCCTCCCATACTTCTTCGGCAGTATGGCATAGTCGATACCCTTCAATTACTTTTAACCCTTGCTTTTTTAACCACTCTAAGCTTTCCGAGTGGCTTGTAAAGGTTATTCCATCGGCTGTTTGCACATTAAAAATGAACATGGATAATTTGCGTTCCTTAACTACATTGGAATCTAG
>JAAYSQ010000189.1 GCA_012523925.1 Clostridiales bacterium | reverse complement strand
TTCGTATTGTATCTTCTCCCTTATGGTTGATGATACATACTATGAAAATCTATTTTTGAAACCCATGTGATAAGTTTCAAGTTTTTTAGAATTTCAGGGTTGTTTCACTGTTCAATTATCAAGGTTCTTATTTGCTGTTGAATTTATTGCATCGGTTTAAGCAATCGGCGTCAACTTTTTAAGCATAACATATTTCGACTCATTATGTCAACCACTTTTTTTAAATTTTTTTTTGTTGTGGCTGCTATTTGTTAACGGCGAAATATATTTTACAATCTCCATCAAGAAATGTCAAGCATTATTTTCATAAATTCGCTATAATTTTCTCCAGGCCGAAATCATCCAATTCTTCTAACTTAAAAAACTAATATGCTATGCTCTACTTCTAGACCCTGCTTCCTTAGACTTTCTATATTAAAGTCTTTAATACATACTCCGTATACCTACTTTTAGATTGAGATTTTATAATTGCCATAATCATTTTATTTGAATGCTCATATTTTTATTATCTTTTGAAACATTCAAGTCAATAGTCGTGACAGCTTCATCCGCAATTTCAAAGACTAAGATAACTTCTTCGGTCTGATCTCCCCCAATAGGAATATTAATATATTGCAAATCGTTTTCTAATAATGTTAATAAAGGAACATGTTTTTTAGTTTCATTCAAATTTAATTGATACTTTATTCCTGATTTAATTAAATTTAGGTTTTTAGTATTATTGGTTATGTTTGTAGCAGTAAACGAAACTACTAATAACTGATTGCCTTCCCTTGGAGTTAAAGAAAAGTAAGTACTGTATGTGTCGTTCGGGTAATTATTATATAATTCATATCCCTTGTAATGTATAGAAAAGTCTTCCGCACCTATTACTTCTGATATGGTATGCTCCTCCTTATCTGTTATTACAGGCGCTTTCTTTATATCCGCTGTGTCATTCGTTTTCTTTATATCTACCGTATCATTTGTTTTCTTCGCCATATCCTCGGATATCACTTCATCTTCTTCCGTTGGGGTTTCAACCATCTCTTTATCTAACTCTATATCCGATAAAAGTAGCAATTGATTCACATAATTAGAATCTTGTTTTAATAAAATGCCTGCCATGGTTTCTGCTACTATATCTATCTCTTGTTCTGCTAGGTTATAGGTGCTGGTGCAAGCCGTGAGAGTTAATATGCAACATAGACTGATAACAAGGCTTAATTTTCTCATATGTATTTCCCCCGTTTCAAATTTGTACTCTATATTTGTTAAAAAAATTGTAAAACCAAAGATTTGTTTCATAGTATAGACTCATCTGTCCACAATGAATCGTCCAACAAAATATACATTATTCTATTGTAAAAAGAAAAACAAGCGGACTAACATATATTCATGTTATCATTTTTTGTATTTTTCATCAACCGAAATCAATCGAATAAAGGTATTTTTATCAAGTAAAAAAGCCCCACATCGATTATATTACGTGTGAGGCTAAGATCGTCTTAGAATAAATCTTAATCATTTTTCTTTGGAATTTTCAATATCTAGTTACTTGCATCTAATTCAAACCAAAATTCTACACCTATGGGACGATTGATAACTCCACAATCCCGATTCAAACTATTCATAATCGCTTTAACTATGGAAAGTCCAATACCACTACCACCGTACTCCCTTGTTCTTGCTTTATCGACTTTATAGAATTTAGTCCATATTTTATCCAACTCATCCTCCGGTATATTCTCTCCCGTATTAAATACAGCAACCCGGACAAGATCATTGTGCATAATTAATTTAACTTCTATAATGTTTGCTCCAGATACATGGTTCAAAGCATTACTGATATAATTAGTCACAACCTGTTCTACTAGAAACTCATCAGCCCATACATAGATAGGTTCCACTCTTTCGAAATGTATAACCACTTCCTTTTGTTTGAATAATATCTCTTGCGCTTCAAGTACTGTTCCTATTAGTTCCACAATATCAAAGCGCTCAAAGTTTACTTGATTATTACCAAATTCCAATTCATTAAGACTAAGTAACTTCTTCACCATATTGTTCATCTTATCTGCTTCATCCATGATAACTTCACAATAAAAATTACGGCTTTCTTCATCTTCATTGATGTTCTCTTTCAGCCCTTCTGCATAACCTTGAATTAATGCAAGGGGTGTCTTAAGCTCATGGGAAACATTAGATAGAAACTCCTTACGAATTTCATCCATTTCTGTCTTCTTTTGGATATCACTCATCAATTCATTATTTGCCTGCTTTAATTCAGATATGGTACTCTCTAAACGATCGGAAAGACGATTAATACTTTCACCTAAGACCCCAATCTCATCTTTTGATTTCACTTGATACTTTATATTAAAATTCAAGTCCGACATCTGTTTTGCAATATCAGCTAAATCCAAAATTGGCTGAGTAAATTTTTTACTGATAATAAGCATTAGTATCGTACCAAATGTTGCTGCTATAATACCTATATAAGAAAGAAATTTATTGGAAATAGCAACACTCTCCTCGATACTTTCATAGTTCGTCCGCATGATAATATATTTATCATCTTCAAGCGTACCGAATAAATCGATATAATTGGAGTCTCTTAACTCATCGTATAAGCTAAAAACCCCATAGTTTTCACTTTCATGAATTAGAAATCGTTCCCTGACATATGGATTTGTTCCACGAAAAAGATACTCTCGAAGCAATAAATTCATCTGCTGTGCTTGTCTTTCACTCATGTTAAAGGCGATACCATAATTAAATCCCGGAATAGGGTAATTAATATAAATATAGGTACTAATTCCGTTTTTTATAGAAATATTTTCTATCTTAGAGATATCCTCATCAGATAGTATATCATCTTCTTCATTTATATATATTGAGTGAATTTCTTGATAGGCATCATCCAAGATATCAAACTTACTATATAAATAATAATCGGATAAAAAGGTATGATTAATAAACCAGGTCAGGAAGACTATAATCACGATTAATGCGGTCAATAAAAATGTTATTCTGAAACGTATTGAGTGCTTCATGCATCTACCTCAAATTTATATCCCAGGCCCCATATAGTTTTAATATATTTGCCTTTCGTTCCCATCTTACTTCTTAGTTTCTTTACATGGGTATCTATTGTTCTTGCATCTCCAAAATAATCATAATTCCAAACATTATTAAGTATTTTCTCACGGGATAATGCAACGCCTTGATTGGTTACAAAATAGGTTAAAAGCTCAAACTCCTTAAAACTTAATTCCACAACATTTCCATCGATTTTTACTTGATGAGCTGCCTTATCAAGTTCAATGCCGCCAATGCTGATTACCTCTTCCTCGGTTGAAATAAATCTTCGTAAAACCGCCTCGACCCTTGCAACGAGGATTTTAGGACTAAAGGGTTTAGAAATATATTCGTCCACACCAAGTTCAAATCCCAATAGTTCATCCTTTTCATCCCCTTTTGCCGTAAGCATAATAATTGGCACATTAGAATAATGTCGAATCTCACGGCACACCTGCCAGCCGTCCATCTTCGGCATCATTATATCTAGAATAATGAGTGCGATATCCTTTTGAGCAAAAAAGATATCTACCGCTTGTTCTCCATTCTCCGCTTCTATTACTTCATAATTTTTACGTATCAAATAATCTTTCACAAGTTTTCTCATTCTGCTTTCGTCATCTACTACCAAAATTTTAAGCTTATCCATTTGGCACCTCCATGCTTTTCATTAATAAATCAAATTTATTTACAATATATGACTTAGTCTATTCGCAATACAATATTCAATGGAATGGATAAATTTGTATTGTAGATAGTATATCATCAAACTATGATAAAATTGTGAATTTGCAGAGTGCCCACTCCTATAGTAACATTACCAATCACTAACCCCTGCCTAGGAGGCGCCAGTATCTATATTAAATTAATAATTATCATAGCTATGATAATTAATGTTAGGAAAATATTAATAATTCTAGAATTCCTATGTCGTATTCTATATTCCTCAGCTACCCCTTTATCATTATGATTTTTCTTTGGATGTAAGGCAGAAGACCTCGTACCTATACTTATAGAAGGTATGTTTTCTAAAGTATTAATTCCTCCCTCAAGGATTGTATTTTGAAGTTCTTTAAGAAATTCGTGCCCAATAATTGTTCGAAATGTTTGTTTATCAATCAATTTATGGTAGAGCTTTGTTACCTTACCAAGGTCCTTCAAATTAGTTTTTGCACGTATATATTCGATTGATTCCGCTTCACGTTTCGCCTCACGATATTCTTCTATATCTAAAAATCGATACCCTCTAAAATTATATCCTATATCCTTCATTGTTTCATTCCTCTTTCCTTCTCTTGAGGGTATTGTAGTCCCCATTCCTGACGTATTTGATCCATTATTGTCATAATCTCCAAGGTACTCTGAAGTGGATGAATACTACTTTCTGTTTTTCCTTCCCGAAGACAATGATTTACTTCTTTCGCTTCATATTCATATCCATTCTTTGGATGAGGAAGAGAATATGTTTCTACCAAATTACCCTGGGCATCATAGCGGTCTGCTTTATCCGCCTTCCAGAACTCGGGTACAACTATTTTACCCTTATCTCCTATTATTACGGCATCACTTCCGATATCAACAGATATGGCTGAACTTAAATCCGCTAAGACTCCATTTTTAAATCGTAAGGAAATCACGTTCTGCTCATCAACATTACTTCTACCTATCACTGCACTGCTTATCACATGCTCTGGAAGTTCATCTAGCAGGTACATTACATATGATATAGGATAAATACCCACATCCAACAAGGCGCCGCCAGCAGTATCTGGGTTATAAATTCGACTACTCCTATCAAATTCAGAATAATAGCCAAATGAGGCACGGATATGCCTAACCTCGCCAATTTTTTTCTCAGCAATCCAGGATTTAACGATTGCATTCACAGGAAGAAATTTTGTCCACATAGCCTCCATAAGGAAGACTTTATGCTCCTTAGCAAGAGATATTAAGTATTCCGCTTCATGTCGATTTATTGTAAATGGTTTTTCGCAAAGAACTGCCTTCCTATGTTGTATACAAAGTGCGGAATTATCTTTATGTTCTGAGTGAGGGGTAGCGATATAGACAACATCTACCTCGGGGTCCTTAGCCAACTCCTCATAACTCCCATAAGCCTTTTTTATTTTAAATTTCCTTGCAAATTCTTCTGCCCTATCCTGATTTCTAGAAGCAATTGCCGTTAGTTCTACATTCTCCAATGAATTCAAAGCACTTGCAAAAGTAGAAGCAATCCTTCCTGCACCGATTATTCCCCATTTAATTGTTCGCATCGCTTTTTTCCTCCATCATAATTATACTCAAATTTATAACAAATGGCCTAGTAAGTTGCAATACCATATTTATATATTAATCTAGAATAGCATCGCTACTTAGCTTAGTCATAATTTTATTCATATTTCTAGAAAAAACGCATAAACGAATGAATATCAAACTACGAATCAATTCATTTATGCGCTATGTTAACTTCTCAGGCTAATTCTTTAATCATACAAGGTATCATCCATTGGAATCATAATATATTCGTAGTTATCACCTACGATTTGATAACCAACTTTTTCATAGGCTCTAGCAGATACCAAATTATTCTTATCAACAAAGAGAGTGCAAAATTCATATCCTTCACCCAATAATTTCTTACTTAAATAATATATATTAGAAGCAGCATAACCCATTCCACGGAATTCCTCCGGTGTAAACACATAAGTTATGGCTATTCCATTGGGCAACTCTCTGGTAGCGGAAGCCATGGATACTATCTTTCTCTCAGAGTTTTCATACACATATATTCTGCCTTCTTTAATTAATCGCTCTGCTTTCTTTAAAGCAGCTTCATAATCCATCTCACTGTCTAAGGCTTCAATATGAAACTGAATCATCCAATCGGTTATAATTTTATCTTCCGCTGGAACAGCAAGGCGATGAAGGCCATCAACCACTTTTATATCATTGACCTCTCGTATTTCCATAATATCTGTTACAAGTTTTTCAACAAACGTACAAGGTATGAAAGCACTATACTGTTTGATAAATTCCTGGCAAATGTCATATCTACCATTAATTCCACTTATTATGATATTATTAATACCAAAATATTCTGCCAGAGCTGATACAGCTACACTAAGGTCTACCTGCAAAGGGGAATATATAACTAATTTATATGGAGCCACATTACAAAAATACAGCCAGATATTTTCCTCATCTTGTACCGTACCAAATAAGCAACTCTTACTACCAAGTTCCGTAAGATTTTGATAGGCATTATAGAGGATTAATTGACTGATCGCCTCCTCTTGTAATAAAGTAGCCTCATTATCGTCTAAAAACGCCTGCGCATTATTATACTCCTTAATAATCATAACTCTCCTTCTTTCTTTCCCTAAAAGAAAATAACTATATCACTAAGTTTCCCAAACTTTCCCTTGTTTAAACTTAAGATGATTTTATGTCCCCATTATACTCTTATTGCCCATAATTTAGCAACTAAAATATGAAAAGGCTGCCTCTTGGCAACCTTATTCATGATAAATGAATGGATAATTCATTTGTATAATAACATTTATTAATTTATTTGTCTAATTAATTACTTCTTCGTTTTTTGTTTACCAAAAATACAGCACTTCCAAGAACAACTATTCCTCCAGCAATAAGTATCATTGAAGGTAGACCTTGTGATTTTTCTTCTACATTTTCTATAGATACGAGATCAGCAGCATCATCCTGTGCAGATACCACTTGTACCTCCTGTCCATCTTCTATAAGCCCAGATTGTCTAGCTAATTCCGCAGCTTCATCTGGAGCTATATCAGTAACAACATCCGGAGCCCCTTCCTCTGCAAGATCAGCAGGTAGAGATTCAATCTGGATTTCCAGCTTCTGATCCTCATCCCCATTTGCATCTTCAGGTTTTCTATCAGGTTCATCCATATTCGATACAGGTGTATCAAGACCCATATCCATTACTAATTCTGCGTCTGCTGTATCCGTAATGGTTTCATCGGAATCACTAGCCATATCTTCTTCAGCCATGTTGTATAAAACGACCTCTTCACTAGGAACTACTTTTACTATTTCCTTACCGAAAATATCATAAAGGTAATCTGCATGTTCCTCACTATAAGGGTTAATACCTATTTCAACGAAGGTGTCTGCAACTCCTGTATAATAAATCTCAAAACCTTGCTTTCTTATATCCTCTGCATGGTCATAAAATACATATCGATCAATTTCAGCTTGTTTTTCAAAAAGGGCATTAGCTTCATCAGATACAACTCCTTCATAAGATGAAGAAATCCCGCCACCAGCTTGAGCAAAGGCTGTTCCTGTAAACAAAACTGACATACATAATCCCAACGCTGCTGCCTTTAATAAGTTTTTCTTTATCATGAATTTTCCTCCTATATGCTTTTAAATAATTTAACTAATTTGTACTTTTGTCTCTTCAAATGTATTCTATATATTCTATTTTTACTTCTTATTCTCATTAATAAGTACATAGGTTTAATATAGTTTACATACCATGTATGTATTTACCTGTAAAACTGAGAATTTATGTTAATAACCACCTCTCATTCGCTTTTGTTACAATTTTATTATTTTTTCTTGTTATAATCATTAGACGCAAATGCCTGATAAAGGTTCCCTATCTATAATAAATTTATATTGGAATTTAATAACACCCATAGATTTTGTTATAAAATGTCGAGTTGACAAGTTCACGCATTCGGCTATAATCATACTATAATATCATGAGACAACGAATATTTATTACTATCCATACAATTTACATCATATATAAATTACGCAATATATTAATCAATTACGCAATATATAGGGGGATTCTTAATTGAGAAACAAAAAAGTGGTTTTAAATTGGTTAAAAGAATATGTTCTTATAACAGTTGGTGTATTGCTAGTAGTAGCAGGTGTATACTTCTTTAAATTTCCAAACAATTTTTCCACCGGTGGCGTTACTGGTATTGCAATCCTAATGAGCAGTGTGCTTAATGGGGCAATTAGTTCTGGGACAATTGTATTAGTCGTTAATGCAGTTCTGCTTGTTATCGGCTATCTAATACTAGGTAAAAACTTCGGAAATCGTACAGTATATGGAAGTTTATTAATGTCCCTTTCCTTACGAGTACTTGAAGAAATCGCTCCTATGAGCGGTCCGTTAACCAATGAACCTTTACTAGAGTTGGCATTTGCAGTAATACTTCCTTCCATTGGAACCGCAGTCCTCTTTAATATAGGAGCTTCTACGGGAGGAACGGATATAATCGCCTTACTATTAAAGAAATATACTAACCTTGACATCGGACGTTCCCTACTAGTATCTGACTCTTTATTATCTGCTGCCACTTTCCTTGTATTTGATGTGCAAACAGGTTTACTTTCGATTCTTGGATTGTTCCTTAAATCCACCCTAGTAGATAACGTAATTGAGAGTTTGAATTTAAACAAATACTTTACTATCATATGTGAAAATCCAAAACCAATCTGTGATTATATCTTAAATACCCTAAATCGTAGTGCCACTATATACGATGCTAAGGGTGCTTTCTCTGACCAGAATAAGAGAATAATTTTAACGGTAATGAATCGCGCACAAGCTATTCAGTTACGTAAATATATTAAGCAACATGATCCATCAGCTTTTATATTTATTACAAATACCAGCGAAATCATTGGTCGTGGTTTCCGACAACTTTAATGAAGATCCTAATAAATAATTCTTATTTATAATCCTTTTACTTTCACACAGGGTTACTATTTAAAAGATATCGGATATAATATTCATCATATGTAATACCTAGTGCTTGCATTTTATCTGCATGTTTTTTTCCAATATACCGGAAATGCCATGGTTCATAAGCATATCCGGTAATATGTTCTTTCCCTTTTGGGTATCTAAGTATAAAGCCGAAATGATAGGCATTTGTTGCAAGCCAAATTCCTGCTGCCGTTTCCGCAAAGGTTTCCTCCAGATCATTGATATCGACTGCGTAACCTGTCTGATGTTCACTATGACCCGGACGCGCTGATACCCTATCTCTTTCCTTCCTATATTCCTCCATAGACATATCTGGTGTCTTCTTACGAAGATAAACTTCCTCCTGATATTGGTAACTTCGATAGGTAGAAATCGCTTTAAGCAAAATCCCATCCTCTCTCGCTACTCGACTCATTTCCTCGAAAGCCTCTCTTGCTTCTTTACAAAGAACAAATTCTCCCGCATTAAAATCCGGATGGATGATTTCCAAATCCCGAGGCACGTATTCCTTTGGAAGTTGGTTATATTTATTGACTAAAACAGTTAGAGTATCTGGGTCCTGAACCAGATTAATATTCTTGTAGAAGTCTTGATCCAAGCCTAGATTAACAAAAGTTATCACTTCCTCCCAGGTACATTCTTCTTGATTTTCTTTGAAAGTATAATAGCGTTGTATTTTTGATGGATCATAATATGACAAGCTAGTAAATTCAAGAATTTCATCCTGCCTTATGATGCTTTTCTTCTCCATATCACTTAACTCCTAGCATTTAATTAATCTATATAATGAAAATATAATAAAACAGATGCAAATATATTCTATAATCTTTCGATTAAGATATATCTGCATCTGTTATTGTTATAGTTTTTTACATAATCTATTATTTACTGTGATTTCTTACTCGATGTGAAATTGAAACCATTTCAAGTCAAAGTTACTTCCCGGAAGGAATACTAAGGAAACTTTTTGATTTCCAGTTACGCTGTCTAAGGTAAATTCCTTGGTGACATAGTCCTCGGAGAATGGGAATTCTACGATTTGATTAACATCCCCATTTTCACCATTGAAACGTACATGGATGGTATTGATATCCGTATTGGAACGGCCACAGATTACAATCTTGTTAAAACCTTTATCAAAATTCATGTTCTCGTATTCCAATACTACGTTATTTCCAATCTTTTCTACAGCATCTTCGGTTACCGTAAAGGAGTCACCTGAGATTCTGGTATTATCATTAGCGGAAAGTTTCTCATATGCTTTCTCCAATTTCTTGAACTGGAAGCCTTTGAGATGTAACTTTTCACGAATTATAAAGCAAATAGTTTTTACACCTTTTAATCTCCTAGATAGCTTAAATGTACTCTCCTGATAGGTATTCCATATTGTAGGTATTTGATAATGAACAATATCAACTAGGCTACTTCCATCTTCCTCTGGCATACCTTCCCAGATTTCAATTGGAAGTTGCTCATTACTATTATAGAAGATTGGTAAAGTAATCTCATCGGAACCAAAATCACCAAAGTCAACATTACGGTAGCCAATATGACTTGCTCCATCTATTATGGTCGCGACTCCACGCTCATTACCATTTCCGAGTTCACAATTACTTGCATTGTAAAGTCCACCAGAAATAAACTCATAGGGATTCAAATTAACATCACCTAATCCGGTAACTTCAAATTCCAACTCAGATATTATTTCCGTACGAGGTCTTCCATTGGTAGTAAAGCAGCGAAGGCGGAAATCGCCATCTCCTTTTGCCACAATCGTCGCTTCATTTCCTTCTATTTTCAATTCGGCAATATTAGTTTCAATTCCCAAGGAATTGATAACTTTCCACTCTAAGTCAGTATAGGTTGCATTGCTTGGATAGATTTCTGCCGTTACTGTAGTAGTTGTGGTATTAGCATCAAAATGCTTTGTTCCATGATTAATAAGATTAATCTTACGAATCGGTATCTCATCATTCGGTTCCGATTTCGTATTCTCAATTAAAGTGGTAGATACACCTTTAACAATCTTAGCCGGAACTGCTTTTAGGATTAATTCACTTTCCTTTAAGCCATTGGATGTAGCACGAATCTTAATATCTCCGGCATCAAACTTCGCTGCAATGATTGCCAGAAGCTTTCCACTAAACAATCTCTTACTTGTTCCTTTGTAGGAATCATAATCCGTACTATTACCATTATCTAAACCAACCAGACGACCTGCACCACTAACCTCTACTTCAATCCGGTTGTTTGCATTGGCTACATAATTCCCATCTTCATCCTCGGTACTTATGGTGACAAAGATTAAATCCTGTCCATCCGCTTTTAATTCTGTCTTATCCGCCTCCATCTTAATTGCGGTAGCATCGCCAAAGGAGCTCTGCTCATCGCTAGCAATTATTTGGCCTTGCTCATCGTAAGCTAGTGCTTTTAATGTACCTTTCTTGTATGGTATTTGCCAATCGCCGCTTAATTTCTTACCTTTCTCATGATCAATTTCCACCACACCCAAGGATTCTTCATTGAAGAAAAGTTCTATCTTAGGCGCATTGGAGAATACGCGAATGTCAATCAACTGACCCTCATTAAAATCCCAGTAAGGCAGAATATGAATCATAGGGTTCTTCTTATAATCGGTCCATTCAGATTGATAGATATAGAAAGAATCTTTCTTAAATCCAGCTGTATCAATCTGACCGAAATAAGAATTCTTCGTAAAATATGGGGTCGGTTCTCCGATGTAATCAAATCCTGTCCAAATAAATTGTCCCAGGCAGAATTTCGCATCACGATCATCAATAATACATTGCTCAGTGCTTTTTGCTCCCCAACTTGTTCTACAATTTCCTAGTGAGGAACATTGCTCATCGTCATTTGCAAGCATGGACTGACTTAACGGGAAATGATAGATACCGCGGCTCTGCACGGTTGAAGCAGTCTCACTACCATAGATAATCCAGTTTGGATATTTCTTATGATGATCATCATAAAGATATTCCGCATAATTATATCCAACAACCTCCATCTCTTGGGCAGCCTTTTGTGTATTTTCCCAAGGTAAGAAGTTGGAACCAAAGGTTACTAAGCCATTCTTCTTGGGGTCATGAAGCTCCACTTGTTCTCTAAGGAGCTTGGTAACTTCAGTACCACGTTCATCTGCATGGGTATCATAGATTTCATTTCCAATACTCCACATAATGATACTAGGATGGTTTCTATCCCTACGAACCCAGCTTGCCACATCCTTCTTATACCATTCTGGGAAAAATCTCGCATAATCATATTCTGTCTTCGGACGTTCCCACATATCAAAGGCTTCTGAAACAATTAGAATTCCCATCTCATCCGCCAGTTCCATAACTTCTACAGCAGGCATATTATGAGCGGTACGTACTGCATTGATACCCATCTCCTGTAGCATCGCAAATTGACGACGAAGGGCGTTCTTATTCATAGCAGCTCCTAACGCTCCTAGATCATGATGCATACAAGCACCGTGCAGCTTTACATAAGTATCATTTAGGAAAAAGCCTTCGTTTGTATCAAACCTTAATGTTCGGAAACCAAAATTTTGCTTAATTTCGTCCACAACAACATCATCTATAATAAGTTCTGTTCTCAGTACATATAGGTATGGGTCTTCTAAACTCCAAAGAGTCGGTGACTTTACCTGTATGTCTTGGGAAATCTTAAGGATATCCCTTGTTTCTTTCCCTTGGAACTGGAATTCCACCTCACCGATCTCATTGCCGTCGCGGTCTATGATCGTTTGTCTTACATTACCTCTCTCGTGTCCAGTTTCTAGAACAAATTCGGTATCAATCTCTACATGCCATTCTTCCTCATCCTTCTTTGGAACGATATAAATACCATCCGTTATCAAATGAGAAGGTGATGTTGTAGTGAGCCAAACATTTCGATAAATCCCTGCACCGGAATACCAACGGGAGTTTGGCGCTTGGTGAACCACTTGAACAAGTACTTCATTCTCTCCAACTTGTAGTAGTTTTGTAATATCAAACTCGAAAGAAGAATATCCATACTTCCATTCTCCAGCAACTACGCCATTTACATATACCGTAGTGTCCATATAAACACCTTCAAAACAGATATTTACTAGCTTATGATCTAAACTCTCCGTATTAATAGTAAATTTCTTACGATACCATCCTTCACCTGTTTCATAAAGGTTATTGGTATCGTAGATTAGCCAGTCATGGGGTATGTCAACATCGGACCAAGCAATATTGTTCGCATTGATATCCTCGAGTGTTGTCCCAATTACCTGCTTTGTAAATTGCCATCCATCATTAAATAATTGTTTTACTCTCATATAAATAACCATGCCTTTCATCAATGTCTGCATTTTTTCATAAAAATTCATGAAAGTTATTGATATTATGTTATGCAGAACATAATATTTGCAATTTAATTACTAAATCATGTGTGAAAAATGAATTTCATTATTCACATTATGATCTAACTTTTATTATGTAGATATGTGAGCAATTATGTGAGCAATATCCCTCTACATATCTACATAATCTGATTAATATAAATAATAGATTCAATAGTTCTTATTCTTCTACAGGCTGCCCCCATAGAACGCCACGGGAGCCGGATGCAATATAGAACCGTCCAAACTCTCTAGGATCTCCTACGATGCTTCGGATATCACCAAACATTTGTCGGCCATTATTAATTCGTTGCCAGCTCTTACCCTCATCAAAAGATCGATAAAAACCATACTCTCCATCAATAATACCATTAATATATAATGTTTTGCAGGTACTTCCCTCGGCTTCCTTCCCCATACCCTGGCGGTAAATTTTATTCCCTACCTTAGATACTCTTTCAAATTCTGCGATTTTTAAATCCTTATTAAATGTAATCTTCCAAAGTCCTTCCTCTCCAGTTGCAATCCATACTACACCTGTCTTACCTGATTCAACTCGTATTTCCGCAGGCATCCTACCATCCATTCCTCCTAATTCCAACTTAGGGAATTCCTTAGGTACAGCAATTTCATAGAAGGTTCGTGCACGATCAGTACTAATATAGAATAAAGAATCATCTCCAAAACCATAGAACACTTCCGGATCCATTCGATCAGAAAGAACTTTCAATGTCTTCTTCGATTCCCCCATTGCATCTACTGGAATGTTATCTTGATCATAAATCTGACATCTATTCCAGGTTTCACCTAAATTATCCGTATATACTACTGTATCTATTGGTAAAAGGTTTCCTTCTCCAACCGTCCAGACTAAGGTTTTCGCATCGGCCGAGATTGCAGTCCAGCCAGAATTCGTATTTGGCTGGCGGATGGCTTCGATTAACTTATCAATTCTATTCGTTAATCCGATTGGGTCTGGAAGACGGCGCCAAGACTTACACTGATTCTCTGACCATATAAGACCACCTGTGGTTTTTCCTTTCCAATTACCTCTGGAGGTTACTGCAACAAGCATCGGATTATTATCTGGGTAATCAGCATTCAAGCAAGTGATGTAACGATTACCATCTTCATCTGCAAATGAATTCTCACATGGATTATTTAGATCTGTAAATGCAAATCCACCTAAATCGCCTATTATATCAATTAATTTAACCTCACCAGCAGGAGGGCTATATACATTAAGATGTACCGTTTCCTCCACCCCTTTACAATTCGGTTTCCAAATTACAGGGTTACCACTCTTACAATCTTGGAGATTTTCCGTCATAAAAATACCGGTTCCGGTGTTAAATAAAGCTCTATTTGCATCAAAGGGGTCAATCTTAATGTCGGAGAGCCAATGTATCAGGTTCTCATTCCCATTATATTGTGGCTTCATATAGGGAACCTCATCAAAATCCATCTTACCAATTTCTAAATTATATAATATAGGTTTCCAATCCTCGCCTGCGTTCATGGAATAGAATACAGCGTCCCCCTTACCACAGTTTTGCGTTGTACAGATGAGCTCTTGTGGATTACCATTAACAGCATTAATGCCTCCAAATCCGCAGATTTCACTGACATCACCACAGCCACCATCTAGGAAGGACATATCTGGTGTTACAAATCTATAATCCACTATTTGCCCCTGCTCAGATAATTTGTATCTAAGGATGCAACCCTTCTGCGCTCCACCCATATCACAGGCATAGCCATGCCAACCTTGCCAAGAAAAACCTACAGCTGCCATTGTGATAAAGAGATAGTTGCCAGCGAGAACCGCTCTCTGACCTACAAATCCCGGATAGTTACCAAAGTCTGATATGGTTGGCTGACCAGGCATTGCAAAAAATGTCTTACCAGCATCCTTGGATATGTAAAGGGATGGACCACGAACATTTCCTCCCGGAGAGTTTTCTTTACCGGAAGTTGAGATGACAAGGGTCTGGCAGCGTCCTTCCTTTGCAGTACGGGGATCCACCCATACGAATGCAATATCAGATTCCGCCTTACTCCCCTTCGCTTGAACCGGAAGCTTGCTCCACGTTTCTCCATAGTCTTCAGAAATCAGAAGTCCATCGGTCTGTGATCCATAGTATACAATCGCCGAATTGCTTGGATCAACCATAAGTCTCTCTCCAGTACCTCTTCCAGGTGCATTCCCATGGATGCCAGCTGGGATAGGAAAGTATTCAAAATTTTCACCACGGTCTTTAGAGCGGCAAATATAATTCTGCTCCCAATCTCCTGCTGCAATGTATAACCAATCTGGTTGTGCCGGATCGATTGCTATTGATAATGAATAACTTTCCCATTTCTCAATTGCTTTCACATGATCCATAAGTGATTTCCATGTTCGCCTTGAAAAATCATAGCGATATACCCCGCCAATATCAGTTCTTGCATAGAGAATATTTCTCTCCCTCGGATGAAAACAAAAACCTGTGACAAATCCACCACCCGGTACTGGCGCATTGCGATATTCATATGGAATAGTTATTCTTTTATTTGTCGTCATATTTATTCTCCATTCTGCCTAAACACTATGTATCAGCCATTTGCAAATTCAAGGCAACCTGGTGATTCAGCTCCTCTTGCCCTGAATTTGCTATGTTAACGTCACTCACATAATCTTGCATTATTCCCTGGTTAATTGATATACACGGTTTATACCTGGCGCTAAACGTAGCCTAACAACCATAGTATCATTTTCCTTATCCGCCTTTATAGTTGTTTCATTTATTAAATCTTTAATTGCCGTATATCCATTCTTCAATGTGATTTTCACTTCATCATACCATGGCTGGAAAGAATGAAGTGCAAAGCAATCATTATCATATAAAAATAGACCAACTTTTGCAAAAGAATCAAAATGAATTGGACTATTCTTAAAGAAAATCTGACGTATTGGAAGTAAGATTTTTCTTGGTAGATGATACAAATCACCGAAATCATCAGGAATTGTTAGAATATATAAGCGTCCTTTACTATATTGTGTTTTAAGAAGCAATGGGAAACTATTATCCTCTCCCAAGCCAGCAATGATTTCCCAAGTATCATTCGTCTTAAATTCCAATTGTGGAATTACGATTGCTTTCGCAGATTCCTCACGACCACCGAAGCAGATACCACCATCATTCGAGTATGCAAAACTATCCACAATTGCTTTCCTATCAGTGTAAGTTACATTGCAGAGTTCCTGCTGGAAACCTAATTTCGTTGCTTCCTTTACAAATCCAGAAGTAACTACAACATCCGCTCCATTTCTTAGGCTATCGGTAATCTTATTTAGAATATCCGCATCCATTGCAGCACTTTCAGTTAAGAATATTGAATTGGCATCCTTAGGATAATCCGGATATGGTTCCAATGGAATTCCCAACATACCAACATAATTATGTAGATAGTCTTCTCCATGACTATGGTAAGGTAAGTAGCAGGCTGTTCCAACCGGGGTTCCTAGTTTCCCTAAGTAGGCATCCATATCATCGAAAATCTGCCCATTAATTGGAATGCAGAGGGAAAATTCTGAATTTAATAAGGAACCAAGGGAGAACATCATTGCCTCCTTCGCCTTAGCAAACAAAGTAAGATATGCTTGTTCCGCATAAGAAGTTAAATTATAGGAACATTCATATGGATCATACCAACCTCCACCATTGCGTCCAGGCGCAACATTTTCCATGTAACGCATGTTAAAATAGCTAAGATACTTAGGTAGATGCTGCTGGGTATACATTGGATTTCTTGTCTCCGTACCTGTATATAGAGCATCGAAAATCTTAGGCTGATCCTCCAAATTGTATCCAGCATCTTGGTAATGTTCATACCAGTTTGGGTATTTAATTACCATTTTAACATTGGGATTAATTTTCTTTGCAGGATTAACAATAATATCCTCAGAAATTTCTCTCATTAGATCTAAACGGAATCTTGACCAAGAACGGTTTCCTTTGGATTCGATACATGAAGCACATCTGCAGTTCGTGAAATAGAAATCATCGAGGATAATCTCATCGAATAAAGATGCGGTAAATTCAATAACTTCCCTCATCTTCATACGTGTTGTCTGACTTGTATAGCAGAGTGGATTAAAGCCACCTTCTCCATCATCAGGGCCATCAGTTGTAATTCCACCAGCAGTCTCAATTCCTCTTTCACGAAAGAATGCAATAACACGCTCCATTTGCTCTCTTTCTATTGTAGTTCCATGACGATAGGTTTCTAGATAAACTTTTCCTACCTTAACATGTTTCTCGATCCATGCAAACTGTTTGCCAAACTTCTCAAGATCAGTAATATCAATTACGTTACTAACCGGACAATATATTGCCGCCTTAAAGTTTTGATATCTCTCCATTTTGCTACCTCCATATGTGCTTAATCTCATTAATCTTGCTTATAAGATACTCCTGGGACTTATATTTAATTATCAAATCAAGCGTCACGATTCATCTATACATTATATCGTGAAATCCACGATTCCACCTTCTCTTAAGAAAACTGGGATAATATCCAACGGGGCATCGACTTCAATCGTTTGTCCTCCATCGAAGACTTCCCTTGTATGGGCATTCTTCCATCTCGCCCCCTCTGGTAGATATACGCTTCGTTTTCGCATGCCTTCATACATCACAGGTGCAACAAGAACATCAGCTCCAAATAAATATTCATCTTCGATATCCCAAGCCTTTTCATCCTTAGGGAATTCATAGAATAGGGTTCGAATTACTGGAGATCCCTTTTCATGGGCTTCCTTCATTAGTTCTTTAATATAGGGTTTCATCTCTTCTCTTAAGAACATATATTTCTTCAGTGTCTCGTAGTTATCTTCTCCGTAGCTCCACACCTCATTATCTGCACCAGAGAAAAATGCTCCGCCGCCCTTTGTACCAATCGGTTTTTTATGTGGAATACGCTCTCCATGTAGGCGGAATACTGGACTAAATACACCATACTGGAACCAGCGAACAAAGCATTCTCTAAATTCTGGATCGTCCGGATTTCCCCTTAGGAAACCACCAATGTCAGTTGTCCACCACGGAATACCTGCAAGTCCTATGTTAAGGCCTGCTGTAAACTGTTCCCGTAGTCCTCGGAAGCTAGAATCTACATCTCCGGACCAAACCAGCGCACCATACTTCTGGCTACCAGCCCATGCGCACCTCGCCAAATTAATAACTTGTTTTTCTCCAGCAGCTGTCATTCCATCATAGAATGCCTTTGCAAAGTATCTTGGATAAATGTTACTATTCTGCAATGCAGGCCCAATATGATAACGGTACAATGGGAATTGATAACCGGAGAATTCTGGCTCAGCCTCATCAAGCCAGAACAACTTAACCCCTTTATCATAGTAATTCTTCTTAGCTTTTTCCCATATGTACTCTCTCGCTTTCGGGTTTGTTGCATCGAAGAATACCGTATTACCCATGAATTCCATATGGGTTGTGATACCAATATCATTTTTTACTAGAAGGTTCTTCTCATTCATTTCCTGGAAGTTCTCACTGGTTTTTGCTACTGTAGGCCAAATAGATACCATGAGTTCAATACCCATACTCTTAAGTTCTTTTATCATCCCCTCTGGATCTGGCCAATACTCTGGATCAAACTTCCAATCACCGTGGTCGGTCCAATGGAAGAAATCGATTACAATAACAGAAACCGGAAGTCCACGTCTCTTATATTCTCTTGCAACATTTAAGAGTTCTTCCTGCGTCTGATATCTCAGTTTACTCTGCCAGAATCCCATGGCATAATCCGGCATCATTGGTGCTTTACCAACCACATCAGCATATTGTTCCTCAATCTCTGCTGGTGTATCCTTTGCAGTTATCCAGTAATCCATCTGCTTTGTCGATGCTGCATACCACTCCGTTACACTCTTACCAAAGGAAGCCCAACCAACTGCAGGGTTATTCCAGAATAGACCATATCCCTTATTGGATAGTACAAAAGGTATGGATACTTGAGAATTCCGCTGTTCAAGAAGTAAACGGTTGAATTTCTGATTTAAAAACCCATGCTGGTATTGCCCCATACCATATAGTTTTTCCTCTGGATCCGACTCAAATCGTACCGTTAATTGATAATCCCCTCCAAGGTAAGGTTTCCATTCTCTTGCAGCAAGATTGAGCGTACTGCAATAATAATCAAATGTATTTCGATTACGTACATACTCCTGTAAAAGAATCTCTTTTCTCTGATTATAAAAGGTAATTAGTCCATCATGTCGAACTACGCCAGTGATATTACCGTTGGTGATGGATGCCGATTTCTCGTCAATAGTAATTTTACAGGGGGTATCTAGGATTGGTGTCGTATCTAATGCCCAATCCTCCTTGATAAAGCTAGTTCCTTTAATACTTCGTACTCTTAAACTATCATTGCCCCAAGGTTCCAAGCAGAGCATCTCGCCATACATCTCACGAATTAAACTTTGTCCTTCCTGTCGAAACATAAGTATCTAACTCCTTTCTAGTCATCTGTATTTTGTCTCTGTATAATCTTTTAGTCTTCTGATGTTTTAGACTATCTGTATAATACATGAGGGCTTCCTGCAAGCAGGGAGCCCCCATATATATTCGATTATAATGTTCAGATATTATTAATATTTAGTTTCCTGCACTTGCAGCCTTAGCTTCATTTTCTAAGTTCTTACGAATTTCCGCTTCATTCTGCTGGTACTCAACACATTGTTCATATCCATATTCAAATGCCTTGGTTCTCATTTCTTCTACGATGGAATCGAACTCTGCATCGGTCTTAGCATAGATAGCTCTCCAAGAGTAAGTTTTAACAGTCTCTGCTACCTGGTTCCAGATAGTTCTTAGCTCATCACTCTTAGGAGTTGCAACATAGGTTGTACCTATAGAGATTGTAATATGATCATTATTCTCCAAGTATTCAGTAGGGCTAAGTGCGCCAGTGAAATCTCTCCAATCCTGCTCAATCTCACTCACTGGTTTGGATAGATATGTTTCCCACTGTGAATAGTTGTATGGGTCACCATTGGAAGCATCAAAGTTTCTTGACGCTCTTGCCCATGTCTGGTTGTTAATCTTGCTGGTACCGTCGGTATATTTACCACTATAACCGTCTGTCATTTCTGTATTACCATCAGACATTGCATTTTCACCTAACTCTGTTAGATAAGGCTTACCTTCTTCATTGTAATCCCAAATTACTCCCTTAGGACCCCATTCCATAGTCATAAATCCTTCTGGAGTACTTAACCAGTTAATAATGGCCATGCAAAGTTCAGGGTAATTTGTATTAGCACCTATCGTCCATACACGGTTTGCACCATAAATATTAAGACCATAGGTAAGGTTTGTCTGATCCTTAGCTGCAAGAGGCATCATAGCCTTGCCTGCTTCTTTATGAGCAGGTGTGTTGTAAAGACCACTAGCCATCCAGTCAAATATGTTAAAGAATGCTGCACCAGTCTGGTATGCTTCACTCATGTCGTCATATGTCTGGGTCATGGAGTCTGGATCAAGTAATCCCTTTTGATATAAAGTGTTATAGAATTTTAAGGCTCTTAGATACATTCCGCCTTCTTGTAGAACATCTTCATATTCCTGTCTTTCAACATGATATAAACCAAATCCAAATTCATCATAACCATATAAAGCACCAGTAGCCTTAACCATCATTACCATATCGCCATCCCAGTCAGGGAATAAGGATACACCATAAGTCTTGCTTCCGTTATCTGAAGTAGGCTCAAGCTCAACCATCTGCTCTAATAGAGGTATAAAATCTTCTAATGTGTTCACTTCTGGATAACCCAATTCTTTATAAAGGTCCCAGCGGATATCTGGCATATAGAAGAATGGCTCATAGTCAGTTGCACTTGTACCTACGTTATGACCAAAACCATATAAGGTTCCATCAGGAGAGATGCCTCTATTCTTATCTAATGCAGGCTGCATATGCTCCCAAATATAGGAACCATAATCCTGTACAAGCTCATCTTCTTCCCAGTCAAAGAGCAATCCAGCATTAATTGCTTGAAGATACTCATCTGCATCATTACCAAATACAACGATATCACCTAAGTCACCAGATTCCATTCTTGTAACAAAGGTACCATCACCTTCATTGATAATATTTAACACTACGTTGAATTTCTCTTTCATTACTTGACCAAACCATCCGATTTGCTCACCGGAATAGTTTGCTAACTGTGTATAGACATTAAGGGTAACTGTCTCTTCTGGGATAATATCATCTAAACTAGCTTCCCCTGTTGTATCATCTTTAGAATCTTTTTTGCTACCACATGCCACTAATGAGAAAGATAGCATAAGGACAAATAGCAAGGATAATATCTTAGTAATTTTTTTCATAATTCAACCTCCTGAATTTATATAATTACAATTTTAAATACCTTTGCATGTTTCATGCGTA
>JAAYSQ010000188.1 GCA_012523925.1 Clostridiales bacterium | reverse complement strand
TTCTGCTTCCGTAATCTTCCATAAGAACAAGAGCATTTAACAACTCAACAAAACGTGAATGGGTATCATCTGTCTCATCGCAGTGAACGTCGATTAGCTTATTATATTTCAAAGCAAGTTCAACGATGTCGTGAACAGACTTTTCACCAAATTCTCTAGCAGGCTCATAGTGTGGAATACCTCCAACAACATCAGCACCCATCTTAAGAGCTTCCTCTACTAAATCACGGCCACCCTTATATGTGTACATTCCTTCTTGTGGGAATGCTACGATTTGAATTTCCACTATATCCTTTAATTCTTCTCTAAGATCCAACATAGCTTTTAGGGCTGTGAAATTAGGATCCGTAACGTCAATATGTGTACGGATATGCTGTACACCTTGGGAAACTTCATCTTTAATTCCCTTAAGAGCTAGCTTTTTAACGCTATCTACAGTCAAATTTGCTTTGAATTTAGGCCACATTTCAATCGCCTCAAAAAGCGTTCCTGAACCAGCGCCTTCCTTGCCAAGTTCAGATAATGTATAAACATAATCCAAATGTAAATGAGGATCTACATAAGGAGCTGTAACCAGTTTACCGCCCAAATCAATAACTTCATCTGCTGGTCCAAGATCCTTACCAATCGCCTTTATAACTCCATTATCAATTAGAATTTCATTAGCATCTTTATGACCATAAATAACTGCATTCGTAAATTTTTTCATATTTATCCTCCTTAAAATTAAATCATTATTTCACTGAATTGTAACTCAAGGACTTTGCCCTTTCGTTCACGCTTCGCTTCCCCATGGGATTCACGACATTTATTCAATCAAGCTTAATAAATGCCCTGAATCCCATGGGCCAATCCGCTTATCGTGAATATTAAATCATGTAACTGCAGATTAGGATACACGTTGCACTTATCAATACTCGCATGAGTGTTTACTCGAGCAAGGTCGGTAATCACTCCTACTCGTATTGACTAATCTGCTTATCGTGGATATCAATGAGTTTCAAATGAAGCTTTATTTTTATTTATTGCTTTATTTTTGCTTGGAATGGTAATATTCATTAGAACAATTGATGCCAACATTACAACTATACCAATATAACCAATTAAGTTGATTTGTTCATTTAATAAAAATACTCCAGCAACTGTGGCTACGACAACTTCAATAGAAGCAACTATTGTTGTTTTTGAAGCATCTATACCCATTGATAGTCCTTTAAAGAATAAAATATTAGCTACAGCACCGCTAAATACACCAGCTGGAATAGCCCAGAACATAAATGAGCCATTTGCAAACAGATCTAAATGCTCCCATGGTTTAGCAAATATAGCAGTGGTGATAGTACTGAACAATAACATATAGCAAGCCATTGTCATTGAATCGTCTCCACTTGTCCCAATTTTACCTAGTATTGTACTAAGGGCATATAAGAAACCTGCTACAAGACCTAAAGCTAAACCAAGTCCTGAAATATTTAATTCTGTTAAATTTCCACCGGTAACCATTAGAAAACATCCAATAAGATTTAAGACGAGAGCAATGTTTTGATAGCCGCGAAGTTTTTCTTTGAAGAATATCATAGCCATTAAGGCAGTCCAAACTGGAGCTAAATACATAAGAATTGTTGAAGCTGCTACTCCTACTAAAGTCATGCTTGTGTCCAAAGACAATTTGAAAATTCCTTTTGTTAAAACACCTAATAAAATACTATATATTAAGCCCTTCTTAGAAATTTTCAATCCCTCTAAACCTTTCTTTGCTAATAAATAGATCAATAAAGCTATAAACGCTATAAAGTGGCCGGCAAATGCGGTCATCAGTGAAGAAGCACCATTGTCACTCATTTTAGTCACAAAAAATCCACCAATTCCCCATAGTGATCCGGCTATTGCAACAAAAAGGTACCCTTGTAGGTATCTCCTATTTTTCATACAAACTAGCCTCCATAAAATATTATGATTACAAGTCACTTTATTAGTATATCACGTTAAATCGAATACTGTCAAACCTTGTCGAATATATAGACTACTAGGATCTACTGCATCAGCAGATTCATCGATTCTATAAGTTATCTATTCTATCAACTCATCCAGATCTAATTTCATACTCATTTTTTCCACAAAAAAGCCCTCGATATGTTCACGCATACACATATCGAGGGCTTAAGTGTTATCTGCCACTGCTATCTTGCTCTATCTAAAACCATTATAGCTTGTCTGATAACCACTGTTTTCCTTAGGTCTTAGATTATTAGGATAATAAATATCCGATTTAATATCCAACACAGTCTTTTGTAGCATTTTATAAATACCAAATGCATCTTCAATATCTAGAAGTGCTGTTTCCATATTACCCCTACCACGTCTACCGTTTACGGTAATATAAATATCTCCAACATTTAACATGCGGTCAATAATACCTACACGTAAATCCACTTTATCGATTTCTACATAATCAATACTTTGATAGTTATAACCAATCAATCCGTTTCTAAGAATTACTCTTTTATCAGTAATTGCATATTCTGTATTTCTCCATCTCTTACTGGCACTTAATACATTGGCTAACCCACTTTCCTCCTTACCCATCTTATGGTATATGTATTAAGATTTATATATGCTATCTATACTCAAATATTGTTGTTTTACTATATAACATTATATATTTAACAAATACTGTTAGCAATGTTTTTGTAATATTCAATTAAACACAAGCCTGATTAGCATAAAATAAATCAATTATGGAGACTACCAACTCAT
>JAAYSQ010000187.1 GCA_012523925.1 Clostridiales bacterium | reverse complement strand
TGGAATACTATGGAGTAGAAGTTACCGATGGCTTCGTAGTCGAAGGCGATAATAACATGCATTTACCGAATTATCCGCATTTTTTAGTTCCGGATGTCGTTAACCATGATATTACCGATCAAGTATTCGATAATAAAGTATATGTAATTAGTCCGGTATCCTCTGGACTTGTGATCTCTGATACGACTAGAAGCTCTCTTAATATAGAACCACTCCTTACAACATCTGATATGGCTTATGCAAAAACTAATATCTATGCAGAAACTTTATCCAAAGAAGAAGGGGATCTGGAAGGACCATTCTATGTGGGGATATTGGCATCGGATAGCTATGATGGAGTAACCTCTAATATGGCAGTATTCTCATCAGAAATGACTTTTGACGATAGTATGATACAAGCTTATGGCAATGGTAACATATTATCTGGAGCAATTCGCTATATGTCAGGAGATGAAGTTACGCCGATATCTATTGCATCAAAAAGCATTCTGTCAGACCATATCTATGTTACACAGCAGCAGGCAATACTTTGGGGTATTCTAGTTATCCTTGTTATGCCAGCCTTCATTCTTATAGCAGGGATCGTGGTCAATGTGAAAAGGAGGAAAAGATAATGGCAAAAAGAAAGAATAGAAACGCTTTTACCTTGGTTTCCTTATCTTTCGTGATGATACTTTTGGTTGGGGTATATATCTGGAATGGCAATCGTGAGAAATCCTCCGATACAAAAGAGAATAAAACCCAGCAAGAGGAAAATATCACCGTTGCCACCATTGACACCGAACAGGTCGAAATGCTGCACTATATTGGTAAAGATGCAGATATAAAACTGGTTCTTAAAGATGAGACATGGATTTCTGAGAGCCAACCAGAGCGGCCAATCAACCAACAACGTGTGGGAAATATAATTAATTTAGTTGAGAAGATTAATGCAAGGCGTCTTGTGAGTGAAGATGCTACAAATCTTTCGGAATATGGTTTGGATAATCCCAAAGCCTATCTCCAAGTAACATTAAAAGATGATACTAGCTTAACACTTAAGGTTGGAGATGAAGCCAAGGGAATCAGTGGTTACTATGGCACCGTTAACGATGATAATAAAGTATATCTATTAAATGCAACATATGGGACCGGACTTGACTATAGCGATGTTGAATTTACAGCCATTGAAGATGGTCCAGATATTACAGCAGCCAATATAGATCATATCCAGGTATTAAAACGGGATGGAGAAGATTTTGAATTAGTTAATGATAAGGAAAATAAGTATGACCGTACATCCGATTTATATCCCTGGGTAATAACAAAGCCCTATGAGGAAACGTATGCAGCAGATTCATCCAAGGCATCAGAACTACAGTCTAAATTCAATCGCTTTAACTTCCAAACTTGTGTGGATTATAGCGGAGATAATTTAGACCAATACGGACTAGAAGATCCATCAGCTTCGATTTATATCCAATACTTTGAAACCCACACCGAAACTCTTGATGAGCCAGAGCTAGATTCTGAAACAGGTGAGGAAGTCACAGAAAAAACCACCTATGAAGATAAAGAGTATAAGATTTATGTGGGAAATCAAGAGGAAGATGGAGATTACTATGTTCGAAGGGAAGGCTCTGACTATGTATATAC
>JAAYSQ010000186.1 GCA_012523925.1 Clostridiales bacterium | reverse complement strand
TAACCATGTATCTACAGGCGTTGCAAAATTAGTTGTTGATGGCAAAGAGATCCAGGGCAATATTATTCCATATGTTGGTGATAAAAAGCAACATGATGTAGAGGTTGTTCTAGGTTAGATTGTATATGGATTGCATTAGGTAATATTATAAGATATAATAAAATGATGGCTTGTATGGCCATCATTTTTTATGGTATACTTTTTGGAATGATAGAATGATATTATTATAAGGCCTTTAACAATTAAATTATATAACAGAAGGAAGTTAAAAATGAAAAAGTATGTAAATTATTTATATGGATTGTTGGCATTCTTTGCCGCAGAGGGAATTCAAATTATTGTAGCTGGAGTATTGGCTATTGTATATAGTCTGGTATTTGGCTTTAGCAATGGGCTAGAGATGAATGGATTAGAAATTAATTCGAATGCCCTTTATTTAATTTCGATTATGGCTTCTTTGGTCTGTGGCGCTGCATTTGCCCTATGGTACTATGGTACTTCGCTTGCAGGCGTGAAAGAGGAGAGAAAAGCGAATTTTCTTCATTTCCTAACGGGGCGTAATATCTTACTATTTCTTGGACTGGGCCTTGGGTGTCAGTTCTTCACTTCAGGAGTTATGAGCTTGATTCAATCCTATTTTCCCAAGACATTTGATAATTATTCGAAAGTATTAGAGTTATTAACAAGTGGGAGTATAGGGCTGGTAGTTCTTTATGCTGTTGTGATTGCACCGATTGTAGAAGAATTGATATTTCGAGGAGTAATCCTGCATCTTATTGGTAAGGCGAATAATGTTTACTTGGTAATTATTTTTCAGGCACTTCTTTTTGGAATTTATCATGGAAATATTGTGCAGGGGATCTATGGTACTGGCTTGGGTATACTACTAGGATATACGATGGTAAAATTCCGGACAATTGCAGCGCCAATTCTACTGCATATGATGATTAATGCAAGTGCCTTTTTAATGAACATCATTCCGAGCAACATGATTAGTTTTCTTATGATGACCTTAATCGGTGGTACTTTTATTATATGGGGGATTCGAAATATAAAACGCGTATAAATAGGACACGGTCATTGGTAAAGTACTGCAAGCAACCCTTGAATTTGGTATATAAAGGAACCTAAAATCACAAAATCATATAATACATTTCAAAATAATTTAAAAAATGCTTGATTTTTGAAGCGCTATAATATACTATTCTAGATACAACATTTTATAGAAATAGGAACCATTTATCCTTGCATTTCAACTGCACTCTTGTGAGGCGGTATGAAAGGAGCCGGATAGGTAGTTCATACTTCTCAACTTAATAGGAATAACCCGGAGTAATGTCTTGACCCTAGCATGCGGCAGGAACAATACGGCTTTATTCTCATTTTAATGCGTTTATTCGAATTAATATGGAAAATAAGTTTCGCTGTGAATAGTCTCATAAGAATAATTAGTCTTTAAGAAGAGGTATCATGTTGCCTTGTTCTAGGAAGAATATATTCTAAATGTAGAAACTGATAGCAGCGTTATAATCGTATTGCATTTTTGTGCCGTCTTGCTGAAATCAGTATACTTAATGATTTAGCAGAGATGGTATTTTTTGATTTCCGGGATTTAATGAATGCATTGGAACTGCGTTCGGAAAGGAGTATTAAATATGAATACAAGAATTACAGAAAGAACAACAAAGTTGGTACAGATTGCATTATTAGTTGCGATTATATTACTCATGGCTTTTACTCCAATAGGTTATATTAAAACCTTTGGACTAGAAATCACACTTATTGTGGTTCCAGTTACTGTCGGAGCGGTTGCTCTTGGGCCGGCTGGCGGTGCAATATTAGGAGCGATCTTTGGAGCTACAAGTTTTATTCAATGCTTTGGAATGAGCCCTTTTGGAGCAGCATTGCTAGGTATTAATCCCTGGGCAACATTTATAGTATGTATGGTACCCCGTCTTCTCATGGGATGGTTTACCGGATTGATTTTTGCTGGTTTACGTAAAACAAATATGAATAAGAATGTAGCAATTGCAATTGCCAATCTAGTTGGACCTTTGCTTAACACACTTTTCTTCATGAGCGCTCTTGTTATATTCTTTTATAATACGGAATATATTCAAGGATTTGCTTCCCTGCTAGGAACAACGAATGTATTTGCTTTTATCATTGCATTTGTTGGGATCAATGGACTTGTCGAGGCTGCGGCTTGCTTTATCTTAGGAACAGCAGTGTCTAAAGCGCTTGATGTTTATAACACAAAAGTAGGAATATAGAGTTATAGCTCAGCCTTGTATCAGCATCTTGATCAAGATACTAAATGTATTGCAAGGGATGGCTGTAATAAAATAGAATCATATTTGTGATTTTTCTTGTTGACATGGCACTGTAAATGTGTTACAATAGCTTAGCTGTAAACAATTGAATACAGTATATTGAAAAGAAGAGTATCCATCTCTCACCCCTAACGTTATAATGTCAGTGAAAGGGTCAGTAAAAGAATATCATATTGTCTTATTCGTGGGATAATTATGTAATAACTTTAGGTGGATAATCTTGATTATCCACTTTTTTATTTTCTGAATAAAAATAATATGTATTGAAAGGTGGATATGAATGGGATCTGCAGGAAATCCTGCATAGAAGTTCCGTTCTAGTAACTTTGTGATATTTAGCCTATGGAGGTGCAGTACTATTAGCGATTTAATGATTAATGAACAGATCAGGGATAGGGAAATCCGCCTGATTGGTGAAAACGGAGAGCAGTTGGGAATTATGTCAGCCAAGGAAGCAATGAAGTTAGCAAGAGAAGCAGAACTTGATCTTGTTAAGATTGCTCCAAAAGCAAAACCACCCGTTTGTAAGATTATCGATTACGGTAAGTATCGATATGAACAAGCTAGAAGAGAGAAGGAAGCCAAGAAGAAACAGAAGGTAACGGAAGTGAAGGAAATTCGCTTATCACCGAATATCGATGATAATGATTTGAATACGAAAGCGAACCATGCTAGAAAATTCCTAGTAAAGGGAGATAAGGTTAAAGTATCATTACGTTTTCGTGGTCGTGAGATGGCGCATACAGGTACATCGAGAAAAATCTTGGATCAATTCTTTTCAAAGCTTGAGGATGTCGCAGTGATTGATAAACCTGCAAGGCTCGAAGGTAGAAATATGACAATGTTCTTATCAGAAAAGCGTTAAAATACTAAAAATAATAACAGTAGGGGAAGTCAGACTTTTGACTGATAGCTTGTCCAACTGAATGAATAAGGAGGAAACATTATGCCAAAAATGAAGACAAACAGGGCAGCAGCTAAGCGTTTCAAAAAAACAGGTACTGGGAAATTAAAGAGAATGAAGGCATATAAAAGCCATATATTAACAAAAAAATCCGCTAAAAGAAAAAGAAATCTCAGAAAAGCAGCTATGACGGATGCATCAAACATTAAGAATATGAAAAAGCTCTTACCATATCTGTAAGAGAAGAGATTGTTGATAAGGAGGAATTTGAAAAATGGCAAGAGTTAAAGGCGGATTGAACGCAAGAAAGAAACATAATAAAGTGCTAAAACTAGCAAAAGGTTATAGAGGTGCTAGATCAAAACAATATAGAATCGCTAAACAGTCTGTAATGAGAGCGTTAGCAACATCTTTCTCTGGTAGAAAAGAAAGAAAGAGACAGTTCAGACAATTATGGATTGCAAGAATCAATGCAGCAGCTAGAATGAACGGCCTTTCCTACAGCAAGTTTATGCATGGGCTAAAGTTAGCAAATGTTGATATCAACAGAAAGATGCTTTCTGAAATGGCTATCAATGATGCAGAAGGTTTTGCTGCTTTAGTTGAAGTTGCGAAATCAAAATTAGCTTAATCGATCATTACTAAATAAATAAACAATAAAAGAAAATGCCCGAAATAGATTAGGACAATTGTGTCTTAACTGTTTCGGGCATTTTGTGATTATTTATATTGCAGTAATTGGAAAATTGAGGTATGATTAAGAAAGTAAATAATTCAATTTTAACGCATTATGGGAGGGCTTTATGAGAAAGAAACTTACCAATAGTTTATGGGGATTATTTTTTATAATCGTCGGTGTTGGCTTTGCCGGAAATGTCCTATTTGACTGGAATTTTGAACTATTCTTTCCGGGTTGGTGGACACTATTAATCATAGTTCCCTGTTTTATCAGTATGGTTCAGTCGGGATTTGGGGTAGGCTCGACTGTAGGTTTTATCATAGGAATTATGCTATTGCTATCCTATTACATTAATTTTGATTTTAATATTATGCAATTAATTATACCTGCCATATTAATATATATCGGGCTACGTATTTTATTCCAGAATACCTTCCGCAAAACAATTAACTACGACCATAATAGATATAAGGATAAAGCAGAAGACGGGGCGGGTTTCCACCAAGCGTCTGGTAGCCAGTCCGAATACACTGCTATATTTAGCAGTAATAAGGTACGTGTAGATGATACTTTTTATGGAGCAGAATTAAATGCAATATTTGGTGCGATTGTACTGGACCTTCGTGATGTTAACTTGCAACATGATGTTGAGATTAATGCAACCGCAATTTTTGCAGGTATCGATATTTTTGTTCCAAGTAATGTTAGAATAAAAATCAACAATGTACCAATATTTGGTGGAGTTGATAATAAGGTAGCTGATACCACTGATCCAAATGCACCTACGATCTATCTGAACTCAACTTGCATGTTTGGAGGTATTGATATTAAATGAGCAGCTTTCAGAAAGTAAT
>JAAYSQ010000185.1 GCA_012523925.1 Clostridiales bacterium | reverse complement strand
GAGTTACTTTAAACCCAGGTGAAACTGCTAAGGTTTCCTTCACTATCGATCCAGAACAATTCATGATTATCAAGGAGGATGGTTCCAAGGAATTTGAACCTGGCAGCTTTACTATATATGCTGGTGGCTGCCAGCCCGATGCTTATAGCGAATTGTTAAGTGGAACTAAAACTGTTAGTAGAAAAGCTGAATTAATTGGATGAGTTTGGTGGTTGGATATATAAACAGTAACCACATTTGAATTATTTAATGGGGTACTGCAGACATATTTCGATTTATTGATTTATGTCTGTAGTACCCCCTTATATTTTACTGTAAGAGCTTTATGGGAAAGTTATGAAGATTAGGGATTATATATAGAGATATGGCAAAGGATATATAATAACAGGTATTAATAAAAAGAAAGGTCAATAGAAAAAATAGTGGTGTTTCATATTTTATTGTAAGACTACCTTGAAAATATATTGTATGGATGCTATGCTTTGGCCAAATAAATACAATAAGGGGTATGATATGGACAGATTAGAAAAGTATCAAAATGAAAACTTAAGTTTTAAAGAGCGGGCGAAAGCTATGGTTGCCCAGATGACGATAGAAGAATGCGCTTCACAAATGCTTTATGATAGTGCAAAAATTGAGCGACTTGGCATACCATTTTATAATTGGTGGAATGAGGCTTTACATGGAGTAGCTAGGGCTGGAATGGCTACGGTATTTCCTCAGGCTATCGGACTTGCGGCTACTTTTGATGATGAATTAATTAAACAAGTCGCAGATGCGATTTCAGCGGAAGGTCGTGCAAAATATAATGAAGCACAAAAGCTCGAGGATTACGGTGCTTATAAGGGACTTACCTTCTGGTCACCAAATGTCAACATCTTCCGTGACCCAAGGTGGGGAAGAGGGCAAGAAACCTATGGTGAAGACCCATACTTAACCGCTAAGATGGGTGTTGCTTTTGTTAAGGGATTGCAGGGGGACGATGAGAAATATCTGAAATCTGCAGCTTGTGCAAAGCATTTTGCTGTGCACAGTGGTCCGGAAAAGGGAAGGCATGAATTTGATGCCATTGTATCTAAGAAGGATATGGTAGAAACCTATCTTCCAGCATTTAAAGAATTGGTAGATTGCGGTGTTGAAGGTATCATGGGAGCCTATAATCGTATCAATGGAGAGCCCTGCTGTGGAAGCAAGTCTCTTCTAGTGGATTTATTAAGAGAAGAATGGGGATTTGATGGCTATATAACCTCGGATTGTGGAGCAATTTCCGATTTTCATGTATTTCATAAGGTTACAAGTACGCCAGTGGAATCCGTTGCCATGGCTGTAGAGAGTGGCTGCGATTTGAATTGTGGCAATATGTATGCCTATATACTGCAAACATTGAAAGCTGGTAAAATCACGGAAGAGCAGATTCGCAACTCTGCTGAAAGACTGATTACCACCCGGATGAAGCTGGGAATGTTTGATGAAAAGACACCATATGATGACATTGGATATGAAGTGGTGGATTGTGATAAGCATCGCGCATTAAATGAGGAGGTAGCTAGAAAATCTCTGGTATTACTTAAGAATAATGGAATTCTACCTCTAGATAAGAATAAAATTAAGAACATTGCTGTAATGGGACCGAATGCAAATTCTATCGTTGCATTAGAGGGGAATTATCACGGAACGGCGAATCAGTATCATACAATTCTAGAAGCCATCCGCAGTGAACTGCCCAATGCTAGAATTAATTATTCGAAAGGATGCCATCTATTTGAAGAAAAGTTGTCGGATCCGGGGGCCCCTGGAGATCGCTTAAGTGAAGTTAAGACCCATATTTCCCTTGCTGATCTTGTAGTGGTGGTAACCGGTCTGGATGAAACGATTGAGGGAGAAGATGAGTTTGAACAAGATATTGCAGGCGATAAAAACACCCTTTACCTTCCCAAGCCACAGCGTGACCTTGTACGTACCGCTTGCCAAGGTGGAAAACCGGTGATTATCGTTAACTTATCCGGCAGTGCAATTGATTTTGAATATGGTAATGAACATGCGGACGCAATCATTCAAGCTTGGTATCCAGGTGCTATGGGAGGAAAAGCAGTAGCAGATCTTCTATTTGGTAAATATAGTCCTTCCGGTAAATTACCAGTTACCTTCTATTATGAGGAAAATTCCCTTCCTGATTTCGAGGATTATTCTATGGAGGGAAGAACCTATAAGTTCATAAAAGAAGATCCTTTATATCCTTTCGGTTTTGGACTAAATTATACCAAGTTTGCATATTCCGACCTGATACTTAATACCGATAAATTGGAGGCAGGACAGGACCTTTCCGGTAAAGTAACCGTGCAAAATGTTGGTAGCATGGAGGGAGATGAAATCGTCCAAGTATATCTAAAGGACGAGGAAGCTTCTGTGAGAGTACCAAAGCATAAACTATGCTTCTTCAAGCGTGTTAGCTTGAAACCTGGGGAAGCGATCACTGTGGACTTTACTGTTAATGCGGAGCATTTTATGATTATCAAGGATGACGGAAGTAAGGAATTCGAACCAGGTGGTTTTCTTGTATATGCTGGCGGTTGCCAACCGGATCCCTATAGTGAAGCATTATATGGCATGAAGACGGTAAGTTGTAAAATTGAACTGCGAAATTGATATCTTATATTACCAAAACACCTCTATTGTCCATTAAAATGATGATTGATAATTATCATTTCTTTACATTTTCGGTAATTAAGCATATAATAACCTTATAATTGATTTGTTAATATGATTATAATTCTATTAGTAACAAAATTATGGATTGTTTATTGGAATGAAGAAAGAGATTGATTAGGGAGGATGCTGCACATGAAATTAGTCTATGCGATAGTAAGAAATAATGATAGCAATAAGGTAACAGAAAGCTTAAATAAAAAAGGCCTATACGTTACTAAGGTAGCATCAACAGGGGGATTTCGACGACAAGGAAATACTACATTACTAATTGGTATAGAGGATGATAGGGTGGACGAAGTTTTAGAAATAATAAAAAAGGAATGCGGATCAACACAAGAGGTTACTAATCCCGTTGAAGCTGCTGCCGCACAGGCCAATACAAAGGACACAGAAAGCGGTGCTACTGTATTTGTTACTAATGTGGAATGTTTTGTGAAAATTTAACATGCTTTATATGTGTCCTGTTTAATAAGTGATATGCTTCATTCATGTTAATGGAATATATTACTTTAATGGAAAATTCCACTTTATTTGAAAATAATATAATGTAAAATGATAAAAGGGAAAACAATATATCTTTATGGAAGACTCCATAGCTATATTGTTTTCTTTTATTTTCCTTTTGTTTCCTTGACGGGTATATTTACCTAAGTTAGAATTATACATGTTACGTAATTAACATAATTGGCAGGACGAAAGGAAGTTTTATTCTGCCTCTTGTAGCAAAGCAATAGTAGTATCGAATTTACAAAAGTAATTACTTGGTTTGGAGGTATCTCTTTGAAAAAAGTGTTTACATATATTAAACCGTATACAGTCCGGATGATATTTGGGTTAATTATTAAGGTTTTAGGATCATTTATGGATCTAGGTCTTCCATGGGTACTGGCTTATATACTTGATGATATTATTCCATTAAAAGATATTGGCCTAATCCTTTGGTGGGGTGTAGCTATGATCCTTCTGTCCATCGGTGCAAGATCCTTTAATATTAAAGCTAATAGAATGGCATCCAAGGTGGCAAGGGATGTTATGGAAGAACTTAGACATGACCTATTTGTTAAAATTCAAAGCTTATCTGGAACACAGTTAGATTATTTTACTGTAGCATCTCTAGAATCTCGAATGACAACGGATACTTATAACATCCATCATATGATTGGTATGATGCAGCGGATAGGTGTTCGTGCTCCTATTCTCTTAATTGGTGGAACCATTATTACTAGCACATTGGAGCCAGTACTTACCTTGGTTCTAGCTGGAGTACTTCCCTTTCTCGGTGTTGTAGTATTTCTTGTATCAAGGAAAGGGATTCCACTCTACACCAAACTGCAATTATCCATTGATCGTATGGTAAGAGTTGTTCGAGAAAACATAAGCGGTGTACGTGTAATAAAGGCGCTTTCGAAGACGCAGTATGAGAAGGAACGGTTTGCCAAAGTGAATCAGGAAGTTTCGAATAAGGAGCAAAATGCAGGATTAACAATGGCAATTACCAATCCAATTATGAATTTTCTATTGAATTTCGGCCTAACCCTTGTGATTATTGTTGGAGCTTACAGGGTTAACAGTGGCGCATCTGAACCTGGAAAGATTGTAGCCTTTTTATCCTATTTTACTATTATGCTCCATGCGGTTATGGCTATTAATCGTATCTTTGTAGTCTATTCTAAAGCATTTGCCTCGGCAGCAAGGATTGAAGAGGTACTAGATTCACCAGAAGATTTGGAGGAGGTCTCCATTACTCCAATGAATACAGAAGATCATATTACTTTTAATCATGTCAGCTTCTCCTATACCCAGGAGCCCTGTATTAAAGATGTCAGCTTTTCCATAAGAAAAGGTGAAAGTCTTGGAATTATTGGGTCTACTGGATCTGGCAAGACAACTTTAATCAATCTATTAATGAGATTTTATGATGTAAATGAAGGAAGTATACTAATTCAGGGACAGGATATAAGAAGCATACCGAAGCAAGAACTACGCAAGAAATTTGGTGTGGTTTTTCAGAATGATGTATTATTTGCTGATACAGTAGCTGAAAACATTCGTATTGGCAGGGATTTGCCAATTGATAACCTATGGACAGCAGCAGAACATGCCCAAGCTGCTGAATTTGTAAAAGAATTGGATGGTCAGTTGGGGTTTGAACTAGCGATAAAGGGTAGCAATTTGAGTGGAGGTCAAAAGCAGAGATTACTGATTACAAGAGCTTTGGCAGGACAGCCAGAGATAATCATATTGGACGATTCATCCAGTGCTTTGGATTATAAGACTGATGCTAAACTTCGTAAGGAAATCCGAGAAAATTATAGTGATACTACAGTAATTATGATAGCCCAGCGTATTAGCTCGGTAATGCAGCTTGACAATATACTTGTAATTGAGGATGGGCAAATGGTGGGATATGGAACCCATGAGGATTTAATGAAGAATTGTGATGTTTATCAAAAGATTTACCAGTCACAAATAGGTTGATATACTAGATTATGACCCATTATAAGTTATGGTTTCATGCTCACTAAGTCGCGAATCAGTATTGTTATATCGAATATTAAGATAAATAATATGAGATTGTAAGTATAGAAAGAAGGTTTAGCATGGCTAGAAATAGGAATATGGCGAGAAGAATAAATGATAAAAAGGACAAACCGAAGGATAGAAAATATGTCTTTGAGAGACTTATGATGTATATAGTGCAATATAAATATCATGTATTACTAGCGATTGCTTTAGCAATTATCAGTAATCTACTTGCCTTAGTTGGGCCAATGTTATCCGGACGGGCAATCGATGCCATAGAACCTGGGAAAGGTAGTGTAATATTTCAAACGGTTTTTTACTATGCAGGTTGGATGATATTGTTCTATCTATTTTCTTCTATAATGTCCTATATACTAACCAACATTATGATTCGATTAAGCCAAAAAATCATTAGAAAAATGCGGGAAGACGTTTTTAATAAATTAGTGGAATTGCCAGTTAGTTTCTTTGATAGGAATCAAGCCGGTGATATCGTTAGCCGGATTTCATATGATATTGATACCGTAAATACCTCCTTATCAAACGACTTAGTACAGATCTGTGCCAGCCTGATTACTGTAATTGGTTCTCTTCTTATGATGATTTATATATCGCCACAATTGGTTTTGGTAATGGTGGTTACTATTCCTATGGCCATTTTATATACTCGCTATCGGGCAAAGAAGATACGACCACTTTTTAGAAAGCGTTCTGCCAAATTAGGAGAAATGAATGGTTTTGTGGAAGAAATGGTATCCGGGCAAAAAACAATTAAAGCCTATGCAGCAGAAGCAGCTGTTATAGAACGATTTGACAAGGTGAATAGGGAAACCGTAGATGCCTATTATGCCGCAGAATATTACGGAAGTATGACCGGTCCTACGGTTAACTTTATCAACAATCTTTCTCTTTCATTAATTACCGTATTTGGGGCAATTCTATATCTGGGTAATAATCTATCTTTAGGAAATATTTCGTCTTTTGTACAATACAGTCGGAAGTTTTCTGGTCCAATTAATGAAACTGCCAATATCATCAGTGAATTACAATCGGCGGCAGCAGCGGCAGAGCGTGTCTTTAAGTTAATCGATGAGCAGCCCGAGGTAGAGGATCGTCCCGGGGCAAAGGTCTTGACCGAGGTCAATGGAGAGGTCGTGATTGAAAATGTCTCTTTTGGTTATCTACCAGATAAAATAATTATCAAGAACCTCTTCTTGAAAGCAAAGCCAGGCAGTCTTACAGCAATCGTAGGACAAACAGGAGCTGGTAAGACTACGATTATAAACCTTTTAATGCGATTCTATGATGTCTGGGACGGCGGTATCTATATAGATCGGAAGGAAATAAGGGATCTAACAAGAAAAAGCTTAAGAAAATCATATGCTATGGTACTGCAAGATACCTGGCTATTTGCTGGAACAATTTTTGATAATATTGCATATGGCAAGGAGAATGCTACCATGGAGGAAGTGGTGGCAGCAGCTAAGATGGCAGGTATCCATTCCTTTATAAAACGGCTTCCAGATGGGTATCAAACCATTGTAAATGAAGATGGTCTGAATATCTCAAAGGGCCAAAAGCAACTTCTAACCATAGCAAGGGCAATGCTTTTGGATGCGAAAATGTTAATCCTAGATGAAGCGACATCGAACGTTGATACAAGAACGGAAATCAAGATACAAAGAGCAATGCGAAAGCTGATGGAACAGAAGACCTGCTTTGTAATCGCTCACCGTTTATCAACAATCCAGGGAGCGGATAATATTCTTGTTGTAGATCAGGGAAATGTCGTAGAGCAAGGTTCACATAAGGAACTGATGGAGAAGAAGGGATATTATTATCGATTGTATAATTCGCAGTTTGAATAAGAGAGCTGATTGCTCGTTACAGCTTAGCCCCTTTTCAAGACAGTTTATTAAAGTTTGTGTAGGGCTGAACTGTAACGTATATTTTCCGCTTTCAACATGTACATATAGATAGGAATTATCATAACCGGAGAACAGTTTTACAATAATTCTCCGGTTTTTGATTCTAACTACTATGAAATT
>JAAYSQ010000184.1 GCA_012523925.1 Clostridiales bacterium | reverse complement strand
GAGCCTGCTGAGGTGATATTTTGTACACCAGATGATACAGAAACTATATCCAAGGCTATTCAAAAAGTAGATGTTGCGATTCTAAATGGTGATATAGATGATTTAATCCTAACTGGTCCTAACTTACGATGGATTCACTGTTGTCGTGCAGGATTGGACAAGTCTGCTAGACCAGAAATCTTTGAAAGAGGAATTGTTTTAACAAGTTCCTCTGGGCGTTCTGCTCCAGCCTTAGCCGAACATGCTTTGATGTTTATGTTAGCGTTGACTTATGATCTCCCCATGCTCATGAGGGCGAAAGATGAGCGCAGGTGGGCTGCAAATCGTGAATATTTTTTCAAAACAGGCATGTATGAGAAAACAGCTGGAATTATAGGTCTCGGTAAAACAGGCACTCATCTTGCTAAACTACTTAAACAGTTTGATATGAAAGTGCTAGGATACCGTAGATCAACAGAAGTGCCAGAATATGTAGATACTGTCTTTTCAAGTAATAGGGGGGATTCTTTAGAACCAATATTAAGAGAGAGTGATTATATTATTCTTTGTACTGAACTTAATGATCAAACTTGGCGTTTAATCGGTGAAAAAGAATTAGCTATGATGAAACCGTCTGCACATATAATAAATATAGGGCGTGGTGAGTTAATAGATGAAGCTGCCATGATTAAAGTATTGCAAGCTGGTGATATTGAAGGTGCTGGACTCGATACATTTGAAGAAGAGCCTCTCCCATTTGACAATCCATTATGGGAATTGCCAAATGTTATAATTACACCCCACATTACACCCCGTCTTCCTGACAGAGAAGAGCGAATGTTAGATTATGTTTTCCAGAATATCGAGGCCTACAAAAGAGGGGAAGGGTTTGTAAATAGACTTACAGAGGAAAGTATATATACAAAGGGTTAGAATTAGTACTTAAGATATGCAAAAGAAATGGAGTGATAGTATGACAAATTGGTGGGATGGATATCCTTGGAGGATGATCCAGACAAATTTAAGAGAAATTGATATGAAGGATATAGATGCTATAAAATTTGCGGAGGACTTAAAGGAATTTGGGGCAACGGTAGTATTGCTAAATGCAGCTGGAATAATTGCTAGCTATGATTCTGATCTCCCACTTCATCTTCGCAGTGAATATTTACAGGGAGATAGCCTAGACAAAATTATTGATGAATGTCATAAACGGGGAATTAAGGTAATTGCAAGAACGGATTTTTCTAAAATTCGTACACCGGTTTATGAAAAACATCCTGAATGGGCCTATCGTACGAAAGATGGAGAAATCGTAAATTATAATGGGAATATCCACACATGTCCTAATGGGGGCTATCAGCAAGATTATATGTTCCAGATTCTTGAGGAGCTCTTTACAAGATATCCTTTCGACGGCTTATTCTGTAATATGAGCGGATTCCTTGTTGTGGACTATAGTGGTACGTATCATGGTCCTTGTCATTGTGAAAGTTGCCAGCGCAAATTTCGAGAACAATATGGGATGGAACTTCCTAAAAAGGACAATCCGCAAGATCCAGTATATAAAAAGTATATGATATTCAAAAAGGATTGTGAAAATGAACATAAGGAGAGATTGTATAGCTTAATTAAGGGAATTAATCCACAAATAGCAATCAATGGATTAGATTATATCCGGACTGAATCAAATACTGAAATAGGAAGGGCGCAATGGCAGTATAGTGCTTCATCTAACTCAAGATTAATTAGTGGTCCATCTCGTACTCGCCCTTCTGATAATGCAAGTGTTGATTTTATGGGCTTCCGATATCGTCACACTTCAGTATCACCTGCTTTAATGGAACTTAGACAATGGCAAAATTTGGCGAATTCTGGATGCTTGAGCCTATATATCCTAGGTAGGTTAGATAACCATCCTGATATATCTAGCTATGGTGTAACAAAAAAGGTTTTCCAGTTCCATAAACAACACGAAGAATTCTTTAGTAATCTTGTTTCTGATGCAAAAGTGGTAATTGTGAGAAATGATATGTGGCAAAGAGGGGCTGAGGTACGTGGGTGGATTAGGGCGCTTACAGAAAGTCATGTTCCTTTCGATGAAATACGCCTTTCTGAATTAAAGACATTAGACCAGATTACTAATAAAGAGTTTGTAATTTTGGGAGATGTGAAGTTCTTGTCAGATGATCATTCTAAGCTCTTTGATGAATTTGTAGCTAATGGGGGAACACTTATTGCAACAGGAGAAACGGGTTTATATGATGAAGAATTTGAAACTCGTCATGATATGGCATTAGAATCTTTAGGTGTTAAGCGGATTAAAGAAAAACAAGATGATTTGATGTCATCGGTGTTCAGGATTTCTCAGGAGGAAAAGGGACTATTCCCACGTTGTAAAGAAACTCCACTTATTGCACCAGGAGCTAGTTTGATAACAGTTGAACCTGATGAGAAGGTAGAGACATACTTAAAATTAATACCGGAGCATCCTTTTGGGCCACCAGAGTTATGTTATTATGGAGAAACTGTTGAAGAAGCTGGGATACTGGTATCAAAATACCATAAAGGACAAGGGATATATATTCCTTGGAAAGTAGGAACCTTCTATTATCAAGAAGGATATCAGAATACATTAAATATAATACAAGATATTCTATTCTCAATAAGTGGAATGGAGGAGATTGCACCAGGATTAACACCAATGGTAGAAATCAATGTTTGTAAAACTAGGGAAGATAATAAACAAGTTATTCAGTTGGTTAATAATTCTGGGTGTTTTGCAAATAGTTATTTTGAACCTTTGGCTGTACACGATATCGTCTTACGTCTAAAGGTATTGAAGGAAGTTACAAATATAGAAACCCTAAGAGGCGGTAAAATTGAATATGAATATGAAAATGGATATCTAAATCTTAATTTAGATGTACTTAAAGATTATGAGTCTATTATCATTTCGTAATTTATATTCAAGTTTTGTGAAGAGCATAATCAGGAACAAGGGAAATTTAAGATAAGATTAAAATTAAGTTTCAACATTAAGAGATGGTTAATATATTTTATTTGAGTAATTTTAAAATTTTGAATGAATCTTAATAACTATAGAACCATCTCTTAATAAATTTTATAATAAGTGTTCATACAATCAGAAAGGTTGGAATATGGAGATTTTATAGCAAACATTAACATTAAGCATATAATATTTACCACCATAAAGAACCTTAAAATAATACTATACATAATTCTATTGACTATATTTACGATTTTATGATCACTAATGAATATTTCTATAGCACGGGAATATTATATAAAAAAATTGCATCTAAGGCTAGTATAGTTTTATATTTAAACTTTTTAGGACTAGGATATCGTTTTCGATGACAGATGGACCAGACAATATTAGAAATGAGATAAGTAAATGTGTTACGTTGGTATTTTTTCAAGGAATATATCTAGAAAAATGTAATAGTTAGAAATTATTATCTTAGCGAAATAGGATGTAAATTGGAAGGGAAGATTACTAAAGGTAAATATATTTTATAGGGGGAATTTATAATGAATGGAAATACAATGCCCAAGTATAACAAAGCAAAAAACTGGCAGATTATGCTCTGGCCTGCAGCATCAACTTTAAACAATATCATGAATATATTACTAATGTTTCTTACTTATATTGCTACTGGGGGATATGGTATTGCCGTGGCAACAGCAGGTATGATTGCTACCTATTCACGGGCTTTTGATGCAATTTCAGATCCAATAATAGCATTATTTGTGGATCGACTTAACCCCAAAAATGGGAAAGTACGAATTGTTATGTGGTTAGGTTTGACTATAAGGATTTTATCAATACTTACCCTATTTGTATGGGGAATAGGCAGGGGAATGATATTCTATATCATTGTGTATATGATATATT
>JAAYSQ010000183.1 GCA_012523925.1 Clostridiales bacterium | reverse complement strand
TTTAATCCAAAGAAGCTTTGCTGCTGAATAGGATGCACTTAGTCGATGACCTGTAATATGATATCCACATTCTGCACTAATTCTCTGCTTCATCCATTTTTCCTGTTCAAGACTTCTTGTATCCGCCTGTTATAAGCCACAGTTGTCGTATTCTTAATATTACCTTCATCATCTACTGTTACTTTAAGTATCCGACCTTTGTATAGTAATTCAGGTTTTTCTGACCACCCTTGGTTATCACATATATATAGGTTCCAGTCCCTATCAAAGGCAATTCCCATATTTCGTGCAATCCCTGTCTCCGGATGAACAGGTACATCAAACCATTTTGTTACCTTTCTTTGTTTATCAATTTTGACAATGCATCCTGACATAGTTTCTTGTGCAAAGTTAGGGCAAGAAAGTATTAAGTTCCCGTACTTGTCGATTTCCATTCCATCTGGTGTGCACACATATTCCTCTGGAAGTTTTACAAATAATGATGTATCTCTCATGTCTGTCCTCCTTATATAATTAATAATATTTCACTACAATCTTCTTAGTTCTTGGTAATTTCTTATCCACCTGCTCAAATGCCTCTAAGATATGATCAAAATCATATACGTCGGATATCAAATCATAAGGATTAAGCTCTCCCGAGTTAATCCATGCCATGATTTGATTATGGGCTTCCCCTTCCTCTTTCTTACTTGGAAATTGTTCAAATTGAAGTGTCCAATTGTATGGCCCCATACTCCAATCGAGCTCTGTTCCTAGCTTAGGTGAAATGCCATAGCAACATATCTTACCTTGATCTTTGATTAATTTCATTGCTTGATTAATTAATGAATTAATACCAACTGCATCTACAATATAATCTGCACCCTCAGGCAAGAGTTTACGAATTTCTTGTTCAATATCTACACCCCTACTATTAAATGCAGCATCTGCTCCCATCTTCATTGCTTCTTCTATCTTATCATCGACAACATCGACTGCTATTACCTTCTCCATTCCAATCAGTTTAGAGAATTTTATAAAAATTTGTCCAACAGGTCCGGCTCCAAATATAACGACACTCTGATTTGCCTTAAAGCCGAAACGCCTGATTGCACTTAAGACTTCGCGATATGTAATAACCATTACTGCCCCTACTGGGTCAAGATTGTCTTCTTTTCGTATCACTGTTTGCCCATAATAACTTTCATCAAACTCTGCTGCATTCTCACCTATTCCATCATTTATGCATGCCTTAGCATCTCCAACTACAGCATATTCAGAGAATGCACCCCAGCCTGGATAATTACCATCTAATGCTTCATATAGAAATGGAAGTAAAACTATATCACCGATATTTAAATTTGTAACTTTACTGCCTTTTTCAACAACTTCGCCTACTGCTTCATGTCCAAGCAATACAGGATACTCATTCATATTTTTAAAATTACCATGAATAATTTTAGAATCTGTTCCGTTACAGACACCGCAAGCTAATACTTTAACTAATGCTTGGTAATCATTATAGCTTGGTTTTGAAACTTCACATATTGAAAGCGCCCCACCAGCTTCCACACGTAAGGATTTCATTATCTTTTACCTCCTCCGATCATCTTTCTTCTATAAACCCATGTTGTAATGTCATTATGTCATTACATACCAGATTATAGTAATTTTATTTATGTTTGTCAATATACATGTTTTATATTTGTAATATTTAAAGCATAGCCTTTTTCAATATACGGGTAAATGCGAAGGTATATCGATATAAATCTTAGTTCTGTAATAATATATATAATACTGACAACAGAAAAAAAGATGATCTCCGATTGACTCAGAAATCATCATAATTTAAATCAGCTATAGTTACATTTTGTAAATATATGATTTACAATAGGAT
>JAAYSQ010000182.1 GCA_012523925.1 Clostridiales bacterium | reverse complement strand
TTCTATATAACGGTGAAGAGTGTAACATTTTTTGGCTTGTTCGAGCGGTTTGAAGTTATCGTCACCTTAATATGTGTTCTATCAGATTTTATTGCAATTAGCATGTTTACGATAGTAATTATCCGTTGTTTTGAATGGTTATTTAATTTGAAGCACAAAAGCTTTCTATATGCACCATTGACAATGATTTTATTTTACTTAACCTACTATATTAGCAAAACGCAGATTGAATTTGATTTCTTTTATAGGAATGTAATTATTTATACAAACCTCATTTTCCAATACATGATTCCAGCGTTATTAGGCTTGTTGAGCCTATTCAAGATAAATAAAATCAAGAAGCAATTTTAGATGCTTCTTGATCTATTATCAGGAAATCAAATATGAATACTTAGTTATAGATTACAATTAGAGGGAGGAAGCAAACCTCCTTCTTTCTATGTATTATTTCGATACAAATATATATCATAATTACTCATAGATATGGATATTGAATTCATCATCGTCGAATTTATATATTCTACGTTTGATGTAATGCTCAGCGACAGGGTCGATGAATTGGTAAACTCTATGATATTCTTTGGTTTCGGGATCTTTGACCGTTTCACAACGATTTTTGTAAAGGAATTGAACTAAATCATAGCAATCGATCCAGATCTCATTGACGCTTTCTTTTTGTGATTCATCAAAGATTAATTGGATACCAAAATGAAGATGAGAAGTTCGAATATTATTGGCATTTTCATTTTTACTATAGCCGGTTCTTCCCATATACCCTATGACATCGCCTGCTTGCACGATGCTACCTTCTTCCAAGGATTTATTATAAGGAAAATTCTTTCTCAAGTGGGCATAGTAATAGTAGCGCTTTTTATCAAAGCTGCGGATACCGATACGCCAACCTCCGTATTGGTTCCAACCAAGGGCTTCTACATAACCGGATTCTACAGCTATGATTGGCGTTCCTACTTGCCCCATCATATCATGTCCAAGATGCTTTCTCTTATAACCATAGCTCCTAGAGACACCAAAATCATCAAAATGGCTATAAGGATAATATTTTGCAATCGGAAGGAAGGCTTTTAGACCATACTTTTCTTCCCAACGCTTTCCTCCAGGTGCTGTTTCATCTGATACCTCTATTTTATATTCGCCGACCATCCCACCAAGAACAGCTGTGTAAGCCTCCAGGTAGTAGTCATAGTACTTCATCCCTTCCGTAAGGGTTTCCATGGTTTCTTCCTTACTTTGCAGTTTGTTCACAAGTTCTACCATATGCTTTTCCTTATATCTGGAGAAATCACCACCATACTTTGCTCCAAGGTATGCCAATAGTTCAATCCAATTAAGTTTCACTTCTTCATCCTGAGATTTTACATCGTACTGATAAGCTTTATCTAAAGCCTTACTGCTAACATCAAAGCTAACCCATTTGATGAAATCTTTTTCGGTATCGTACATGGCAGAATAGAAGGCTGCCTCTGCATCTAGGCTCTGCTTGATTAAAAAGGAAGAAAGTAAGGCTAATACGATAAGTTCACATAGAACGATATGCAATACTTTAGATTTGTGGACCATTTTTATACAACATCCCTATAATTAGTAACTTGTAACATTTTATGTTTTTTTTCACGTAACTATAACCTAGGAAATGAAACTATCTTAATACACAGCTATTCAAAGATATCTTTCATCAATTTTTTATGATATTTTAGGTAGATATTTAATTTGTTTTTATTTTCATCATAGGTGGCAAGCATAACTTCTTTGATATTCTTAACACCTTTATTTTTTAATTGCTTTTCCACCCATTTCTTATTCTTACCAGTCGATTTCAGATTTTTCTCCATAATATTTCCATCGATAATTACATTTGCCATAGGGAAGTCTGGCTCTACTTCAATATCTAAATCTGAAGGTTGTACTGGTCTATAATTGGCATTTGGAATCACACTGATTTCTCCGTTGGATTCCAAGTATATAGTATGGATTTCTTCCAAATCAAAATACCCTTTAATTCTACAATTTGATAGTAGTTCGTCGATATCCATCTTTACTTTCAGAAGGTTTTTCTCATAGATCTGGCCTTTTTGGTAAAGTAACATAATGTGACCTTCAAAAAAACGTCTTAAAATAATGGATTTGCATGTTAAATAGGAGATGATAAAGGTAAGAAAAGTAAATGTAATCATTGCAACTAGAGGTCCTATGATGTCTCCGGTAGACATGATTGCCATTTCACCAGCGAGGGAACCAATAGCAACACTACCGACATAGTCGAACATGCTTAACTGAGACATTTGACGATTGCCTAATATTTTTGTAATGCTGAATAGTGCTGCCAAAGAAGCAATAGCAGAAACAACATATTTTAAGTATTCCATTCTAAAAACCTCCAAAGGAGGAATTTACCTCCTAGTATTTCCATATAAAACGTTATTTTATATATAATTAGCATCTGCAAAAAAGGTTAAAATATAATTAAATCCTATAAAAAGATAAGGCTTCTAGGTAATAAAAAAGCTATATGATATCTGTTTTATATGACACCATACAGCCTTTTATATTATTCGTAAATATCAATTACATCCACAGGACAGCCATCTCGTGCTTCTTCAGCTCGTTCTAAGCAATCTTCAGGTATCTCTCCTTTAATTGCCTCGGATACTTCATTTTCGTTAAATTGAAAGACCTCAGGACATACATCAACACAAAGACCGCAGCTGATGCAACCATCTTGATCAACGGATGCTTTCATAAACATTCTCCTTTCCGAGTAATGAACATTCTAGATATATTATGAATAAAATTTAGTATTTTATACATTTATAGGATAAAATATTTTCTTTATATATGTTGTAGCTATAGCTACATGTATATTATATTGAGAATTCATTTAATAAATGGTTCTTGCAAATAGTATACTGGCCTAACGTTGACATAATATTTCTTAAAGGGTAAGATTAGGAATAGCAAATCATAGAAAGGTAAATAAGAATGGACAAAGAATTTTGGAAACCAGGCAATATGCTATATCCATTGCCGGTGGTTATGGTAAGTTGCGCGGATGAAAAACATAAACCGAATATTATTACTTTGGCTTGGGCAGGAACCGTCTGTACGAATCCTCCGATGGTTTCTATTTCCATCAAGAAGGAGCGTTACTCCTACGACATTATAAAGAATAGTGGAGAGTTTGTTATCAACTTAGTAACGGAGGATTTAATTAAATCCACTGATTACTGCGGGGTTAGATCCGGAAGAAAGGTTGATAAATTTAAGGAAACTGGATTGACAAGAGGTAAGGGAAAGATTGTATCTGCACCTTTGATTGTTGAAAGTCCTGTTAATATTGAATGTAAATTAAAGCAAATTATTCCTTTAGGAAGCCATGATATGTTTCTATCTGAAGTCGTTAATGTTGCTGTGGACAAGCAATATATGGAGAAAAGCGGTAGATTTGATCTTAATAGATCTAAGCTGGCTATATATTCTCATGGTGAATATTATGGACTTGGGAAGTTAATTGGTACATTTGGGTATTCCGTTCGTAAGAAAAATAATTTGTGATTATAATTCAGCCTAAGATTTACACTAGGAAATATTCTAGGAAATTTGTTGCTCATTGTGGTAACTAAGGTTGTGGTGATGTTTTTCTGCCATAACCATATGTACCACAATGAGTTAAATAGTCTATTTATATTGTTTTTCTTATTTGTTCTTAATAGTTCTAAAATATTCGCTTAGTCTTATGGGCCCTTCAAGTTCCTCACGTCCAACATATAGGAAGCGTTCCGGTGTTGTCATGATAGCCCATTTTACTAATGTAATCATTCCATTATAGATTTCAATTGCAGTGATACATCTAGGGTGGACACAACTTCCGTCATTAAAATAGAGGTGTTCACCAACCTCTGGAAAGACTGGTCGGTGGGTGTGCCCACAAATGATCATCTGTTTATTTTCATTTGACCAATTAATTAAACGTCTCTCTATGTTATTCTTTACTTTATTATTCTTTGAAGCGCTGGTTGGATCCCGAACACCGATTAATTGCAATGGTCGCCACACATATCTTACAAGGAATCTAGATAATCTCCAGAAAGTACTATTTAATAAATCAGCTTGATGACCGTGGGTGAGAAATATCTGATTGCCAGAGTTTCGATCTCTAAGCAAGATACCTTCATGCATTTTAATGCCAGGAAATAAAGGAAGATCTGTATTCTCACTATCGCAAAAAAAGGAAGCACATTTTGTTTGTGAATATTTCGGATCTCTTTTTATAAGATCGTGGTTACCATAAATCATGTACAGTCGATTTTCCTTATAGAATTTTGACATGAGCCAGAAGGCATCGCTGTGTATATCGATTATAGTATTAATATTTCGATTTTCCCATAATTCGTCTCCATCTCCTAATTCGATGTAAGTAAATCCATATTGATAGTAGTAATTTAGTGCGGCAAAGAATAGATGCTGATTATCTGAAAAATCATCACCCAAACTGCCATCTCCTCGATGGCAGTCGCTCATAAGAACAATTCGTGATGTTTCATCAAAAGGGACCACACATGCTGTTTTATACGCACGTAATAAACGTTTTGAAGTTGATATAACGATCACTCCTTCCCGTCTATCGAAGGCTCTTTTGAAGGCTCTTTTATAAAGTTTTTAATAGTATCAAAGGCCTCGAATACACCTTTTGGCTTTCCGACCCTTAGAATCTGGTTATACATACTTGGTGATTTCTCTTGAACAATATCTAATCTGTCAAGTGTATTCGTGTATCCCTCTGTAAGTCGTGCGTAAGCCCGGCAGAAGGATTCGTTATTTCGCTGCATGATATACTCGGTAAAGGCTGTTCTCGTTACAGGCTGTGAAGTGTGCGGTTTTCCAAAGTGAACATAGACCCTGTTGCCGTGTACAGCATATTCGCTTTCCTTATATCCGACTTTTTTTAAAGCATCCACAAATGCTTTCACCATTGTCTTATCGTATAATTCAAGCATAATATCCATGGTAAGATCTTCAGGATCAGAGAATTCACCTAATTTAAAGCCAGTCAGCCACCAGTGATAACCATGCCTTGTGAACATTAGGTTTCCGTTTTTACGAAATGCAAAAGCCATGTTAACCCGATCCTCATCTTTAACGCAATGATAGAAAGTACCGTTAAAGATACCCGGAATATTCAGATCAGGACCTGTTGTATAATAAATCCCAACCTCGCCTCCGGTCGTCATTCCATATTGGCCCTTCCAAAATTCTATCATCCATCTCTTTCCAGCATATTCAAAGCGGATTGGTTCGCAATCGATTATCATACTCAAGGGAGCAGCTGCTTCATCATAGAGCCTGCAATATCCATAATCTCTTTGCCAAGTGTTCATACCAGAATAGAAAATATCCTGGTACGGCTCATATCGGAAACCAAAAGGTTCCAAGTCTTTATTGAGTGCATCTATACGTTCGCCGTCGGTACCGATAATTTTTGAAACAGGAGGGATAACCCGCTGCGCTTTTTTTCTTTTTTTCTTCTTGGATTTGCGATATAGCAAAGAAACCAGAAAGAGCAGGATTAACCCAACTGGAAGAAGCAATAATTTATATTGGGAAAGAAAAGCCAATGCGGATGCACCTGCTGATAATCCCATATACAGATATTTGATTTGTAAAATTAATAACATAATTTCCACTCCTTTCCTTATGCTATATATCATCATATTCGGGATGATTGGCGGTTGTTCAACAGAAAGGAAAGAGTTTCTACAAAACAAAATTTTCTTTTAAAAGGTTTACACTTTATCCATAATACGTTATACTTTTTAAGATATAGTAAATTCATGGAATGTTACCTTTGATAAATGGGTTGCATCTAGTGAAGAGAGGAAGGTTATTATAATGAGTGAATGTGATAACAATTGCAATAGCTGCAGCCAGAACTGTAGCGACAGAAATGAAAATAATAGTTTTTTGGTAGAACCTCATGATATGAGTAAGATTAAAAAAGTGATTGGCATTGTAAGTGGTAAGGGTGGAGTAGGAAAATCCTTAGTTACTTCCTTACTTGCTGTTGCTATGAATAGAAGAGGCTATAAAAGTGCTATATTAGATGCGGACATCACAGGTCCATCCATACCGAAAGCGTTCGGAATTAAAGAAAAGGCAATGGGTACTGAAGCAGGAATTCTTCCTGTGAAGAGTATGACGGGAATTGAGATCATGTCGGTTAACTTGCTTTTACAGAATGAGACAGACCCTGTTGTTTGGAGAGGTCCAGTTATTGCAGGCACAGTTAAACAATTCTGGTCTGATGTTATCTGGAATGATGTAGACTTTATGTTCGTGGACATGCCTCCAGGAACTGGAGATGTACCTCTTACTGTCTTCCAATCTCTACCTGTGGATGGTATTATTATCGTTACTTCCCCACAGGAGTTGGTTTCTATGATTGTAGGCAAGGCTGTTAAAATGGCTAAGATGATGAATATACCGATTCTTGGCATAGTTGAAAATATGTCTTATTTTAAATGCCCGGACTGCGATAAAGAACATTCCATCTTTGGTGAAAGTCATATAGAAGAAGTGGCTAAAGAGAATGACATCAAGGTATATGCTAGATTACCAATCGATCCAGAACTTGCAACATCCGTCGATAAAGGAATGGTGGAGACCTATGAGGGAGGTCTAGTAGATGGGATAGCAGATGCGATAATTAAACAATAAAACAGTAAAAAATCATATAATATTCCATAATAGAAATGCACGTCAGAAATTTTAAGTATTCGCGACGTGCATTTTTTAATTTATTCAATTATTTTGATTGCTTCTTTAAATCCTTTGGAGTAGTGGAGTTGATAATCTCCTGTGATAAATAAAGCGTAGGTATCGGGGAGGCTATCAATCAGCTCCATTCCTTTTTCTAGACCGAGTGCAAAGGCAGTGGTACTTAATCCATCTCCATCAACAGATAATGGTGAAATGATGGTTACGGAGATAAGATCACTTTCATAAGGATATCCGGTCTTAGGATTTAGTATATGGTGATAGTTAATCCCGTCTATTTCGAAGAAACGTTCATAAATTCCTGAGGACACAACCGATAAATCCGATATCTGCATTACGGCGATTGTTTCATTGCGATCCGCATAGGGCATCTGAATACCAATGTTAAATGGAGTACCATCAGGCTTATCGCCTACGCATAGAACATTACCACCAAGATTAATCATGGCACTATTTACTCCGTTTTCTAATAGGTAGTCCTTTACCCGGTCGGCAATGTATCCTTTTGCTATTGCACCAGTATCAATTTTCATTCCATCTTTGGCAAAAGAGACTTCATTTTCATCTAGGTCAATATATTTATAATTTACTAATGGAAGAACCTTTTGAATTGTTTCATCGGAAGGGCGGATTGGATTACTTTCTTTGAAATTCCATAAGGATGTTAATGGAGCGATGGAGATATCAAAAGCCCCATCTGATAAATCACTATAATACATACTGTAGTTTAATAAATCTGATAATTCATCTGAAATCTTGAAGGCTTGGACGATTTTGGACAAGGTGCCTTGGTTTAATTGGTAGACTTCTGCTTTCGGATCCGTACGGCTAAATATTTGCTCATATTTTCTTATAATGTCAAAGGAACCATCAAGAATAGCTTGCTCCTGCTTATCATAAATTTGAATAGATACAACCGTATCGAGAAGAAACGAGGATTTGCTGATAAAGGGCTCTTTTTCACTATCTTTTACCTTTTTAGAATTAAAATTACTACAACCTGTCAATAATAGAATAAGAAGGATGCTTGTAATTATACCTTTATAATAGCAATTCTTTGTTTCAAGTTTATTACGTAAACTATACTTTTTTAATATATTATGCATGGAATATTCCCTTTCCTAATTTCGATTACTTTATCTGTGTTAAAAAGCAGTGTTTTTATTGTAAATAACAATTGATGGAGTGTCAAGAAAAACTAGTGAGACCAAGGTTTAAATAGGATTGTCTAATATTGTAATTCCAAGCTTCTACTTGACATTTGACATGGTTCGTATTACGATTTTCAAGTATATTTAGCGACAAATTTCTATAGGTTTGCTATCTCGTGTCAAATTCTTAACAAATACCGAAAGGATGGAATCGTATGAAATATTCTTCCAGAAATGATTTTCACGGTGGAATCCATTGCAGTGATGGAACGGATAAAGAATTAAGTAATAAAAATCCGATTCGATTTTATCAGCCCAAAACGGTTGAGATATCTATGAAACAATCTGCTGGTAGTTCCGGTGAGGTAGCAGTAAGTATTGGTGATAGGGTTACCAAGGGGCAATTAATTGGTACACCGACCCGTTTTGGTACAGCCAATATTCATGCAAGTATTAATGGAACGGTTCAAGATATTGTGACTACGAAAGATTCACAAGACAACGATATAACCTATGTTGTAATCGAAACGGATACACCCGATGAAACTGGAGAGAAAAATCGAACGCCAAATACGACCGAATATCACAGAGGGTTCGTTGATATCTCCTCCATTTCCAAGGAAGATATTATAACCTCAATGAAAGAGGGAGGACTTATCGGTATGGGTGGTGCGGGATTTCCGACCCATGTGAAATATGAAACCACCAATCAAATTGACTATGTACTTATTAATGCAGCAGAATGTGAACCTTATCTTACCTGTGACCATAGGCTGATGCTTGAATATGGCTATGCGATTTTAAATGGTGTCTGCCTTTTTTTAAAAGCGGCTGGCGCTAAGAAAGCAATCCTATGTATGGAAGATAATAAAAGAGATGCTGCAGAACATCTAAGCAACTTATTATTTCAAAAAGACCTTCCGATAGAGATCAAACTTCTTCGGACTAGGTACCCGCAGGGCGGAGAAAAGCAGTTAATAGAAGCTGTTATAGGAATGGAGGTTCCGGCAGGAAAACTTCCAGCCGATATCGGAGTTATTATTAATAATGTAGGTACGGCAAAAGCGCTTGCGGATTTAATTTTTGCACAGACTCCTTTGGTTTCAAGATGCATCACCGTTACCGGAAAGGTGAAAAAACCATCCAATTTTATTGTACCAATTGGTACGAGATATGCAGAGCTTATTGAGCTTTGTGGTGGATTTACTACGGTTAATAATCGGGTGATTGTCGGTGGACCGATGACAGGTACCGCTGTTTTGTTCGGTGGAGGAGTTAGCGATTTGGAAGGAAGTGTTACAAAGACTTCCTCCGGTCTACTTGTTTTGGAAGACCAGATAATTATAGAAACACCTTGTATCCGTTGTGGACAGTGTGAGAGAATATGTCCAGCCGGATTAGCCCCATTTAAGATTGATTTTGCTTGTATTAATGAAGATTATACTTTATGCGAAAAATTATATGCAACGGAGTGTATCAGCTGTGGAAGTTGCTCCTATGTTTGCCCGGCTAGTCGGGAATTGGCTCATCGTACTACCAAAGCGAAGATTGAAGTTCTTAAGCTTAGGATGGAGAGGAGGAAGAAACATAATGGGTAATAAAGCAACAGAGTTCATGCATGGTATACGTCCGCATATTCGAGCGACGAGAACAACTAAAGAGATAATGTCCGATGTCGTAATCGCGCTTGTTCCTGCTTTGATTGGTTCCATCTATTTCTTTGGAATACAGTCCTTAATCTTGGTATTAACCGCCGTAACGACATGTGTTCTTTCGGAATATCTTTGGCAGAGGCTACGTAAGGAACCAATACGGGTCGGTGATGTTAGCGCAGTAGTGACTGGCATTTTACTAGCATTTAACTTTCCGGCTACTACGCCAATCTGGATTATCATGGTTGCAAGTGTGTTTTCAATTATTGTAGCAAAGCAGATCTTTGGTGGGATTGGCAATAATTTTGCTAACCCGGCACTTATGGGAAGAGCTCTTATTATGCTACTTTGGCCTGGCAATATCGCACAATATGTTACAACTAACCATGGTGCTGCTGATGCTGTTAGTTCTGCTACAGTTTTAAGCTTGCTTAAAAGTGGTAAGGAAATTGTGGACTATTCCTATCTAGATATGTTTATTGGTAATATTCCAGGTGCCTTAGGTGAGACAAGTAAACTACTGTTGCTTATTGGTTTTCTTTACCTTTGTTACCGTCAGGTAGTAAACTTTTCAGCAACATTAACCTATATTATTACGGTAGTTGCAATCACCTTCATCTTTGGAGGAGACGGATTTTTTACTGGGGATATTTTAACTAATCTCTTGGGTGGTGGCTTGATTCTTGGAGCTTGCTTTATGATTACTGATTATCCATCGGTTGCTCCTAGAGTGAAAGTATCAATTGCTTTTCTTGCTGGTGTTATCACAGCTTATATTCGGATTTGGGGTATATTACCGGAAGGTGTCTGCTTCGGTATCTTAGTAGGCAACTGCTTATCCGGTCTCGTTGAACAAGTGATTAGACCTCATATCTATGGTGTTAACCTAAAGAAGAGTAATCTTAATTAAATGAAATAAAATAAAGAGAGGGATCTATAATGAAAGATAACAGATTAAAAGGTATTATTGCACTTGCGGTAGTTACTGTATTAGCATTTGGTGCAGTTTATGGTAGTAAAGCTTTAACAAATAATAAATCAAATAATGGTACAAATGGAGATGTTGAGACACCGGTTGAAGGTGGTATTGATGTAAGTGGTTTTGAAGGAATTACAGCAGCTAGAGAGACTGATGATGGTTATGCAGTTACTGCACAAGCGAAAGGTTTCGCTGGTAATGTTACTTTAGAGGTTAGCTTTACAGAAGATGGTAAGACAATTAATGGTGTAACTGTTGTGAGCCATTCCGAGACACCAGGATATGGTGCGAATATGGAAAATGATGATTACCTTGCACAGTTTAACGGTATTACTGCTCCAGTATGGCTTCCTGGAAATGCGCCTGCAGCTACAGAAACAGAAGAAACCGTAGAAGAGACCACTGAAACCACAGAAGAAACAGCAGATGTTGAATTAAAAGACGGTACTTATACTGCTGAAACAGAGTATGCAGATAATGGATTTAAGGATGTTGTAACTGTTACTATTGCAAATGGTGCAATTACTGAAGTTACATGGGATGCGGTTAAAGAAGATGGTTCAAAGAAGAGCGTAATGTCTGCTAATGGCGAGTATGTTATGACCGACGATGGTCCTACTTGGGATGAGCAGGCGAAAGCTGTTGCAGCATTTGTTGTTGAAAATCAGAACACCGAAGCAATTGATCTTGATGAAGCTGGTAAGACAGATTCCGTTGCTGGCGTAAGCATTAGTGTAAATGGATTCGTTAGTCTTGTTGAGCAATGCTTAGCACAGGCAAGTGGTTTATTAAAAGATGGTGTTTACACAGTAGAGGCAGATGCTCCATCCAATGGTTACTTATATTCTCTAACTCTAAAAGTTGAGAATGGTGCAATTACTTCAGTAGTATGGGATGCAGCTAATGAACTTGGCGAATATAAGAGCTACTTATCTTCCGTAGGTGAATATGTTATGACCGATGATGGTCCTACTTGGAAAGAGCAGGCAGATGCACTTGCAGCATTTGTAATTGAAAATCAATCTACAGAAGGTATATCAGTTGATGAAAATGGTAAAACTGATTCTGTAGCTAGTGTAAGTATCAGTGTTGATGGTTTTGTCGATTTAACAGAGAAAGCATTAAAGCTTGCTGCTAGTGGTGAAGGCTCAGCAAACGAAGGTGAAACAGAGGAAGTAGATACAGAAGGAACTGCTTCTGCTGGTGCTGGAACAGAAATCGATGCTATCTCTGGTGCAACTGTGACTTCTAATGCGATTGTTGAAGTAATCAATAATGCATATGAATTTATCAGTGCATACATTGCACAATAATATAACATAGTAGGAACTCCCATTTTTGGGTTCTTGTAAAAGTTATATAACTACTATATAAATGGATAGGGAGTGGAGACTGATATGAAGACGATATATCCTATGGAGGCTTTTGCCTTAGCTATGGTTGTGTTTTCTCTGAATATGCAGGAAGCTTTAATCACAGGAATTCTTCTCTTGTTAATTACTGTTGTGGGAATAGTGTTGGATCAGGCGTTCGGCAGAGCTTTGCCATCATGGAGTAGAAAGGTATGTTCCATCATCCTTATCGTCGCAGTTACCTATTCCCTATTCCAAATTGTATTTATAAGAATATTGCAAGGAAATCTAGATAATAAAGCGATTTTTCTACATCTCGCTATTGGAATGTTGATTGCTAGGCATGTAATTTCAAATGATGAATTTGATTATAATAATTTATTATATGAAAGCGCATTTGCCTACGCCGCATTGATTATCATTGGAGCTTTACGGGAGTTTCTATCCTTTGGAACAATATTCGCATTTGAAATAGCAGATTTTAATTTCTTTACATCTGGATTTCAGAATATGATTATAGGATTTATATTAAGTGCAATAGCCATTGCCATTTTGAATAAATCCTTTGGATATGAAGAAGTGAATACGGAAAGCCTATGGGTGATTATCCCAGCAGTTTTTGCATATCAACCATTCTCTCTAGACTTACCATGGGAGAGTGTAGGAATTGTGATTTCTATTGTATCCGCAATCGTTCTTATCCTATCAGTACGGATGTACTTAGTATTTTCTAAAATCAGTAAAGAGTGGAGAAAGCTTCCGATTGAATTATTATCGACTGGAATGATTTACTTAATACTGATGGCAATTTAGATTTTTTATTAGTTTTATAGAAGATGGCTCATAATTTATATTAAGATGAGCTTACCCTGCAAGAGGAATTGTCAGACGAATTTCTTTCAATTTCTTATCATAAATGATTGGAGCAAGTGGAATTGTTTAAACAAGGACACTTGCTCTTTAAAGATAAAGGTGAAGTTTAGGATGAAGAGAAATGACTTAATACTAATCATAGTTATAGTAGTTTTAGGCATTGGTGCACTTTTGTTTATAAATTTTACAAAAGAAAGCGGTAGTAAAGTTGGTGTTACCGTAAAGCAAGAAGAAATTGCGTCTTTTGCTTTAGATGAGGATATTGTATATACGATCGAAGGAGAAAATGGTGCATGGAATACCTTTGAGATTAAGGATGGATATGTTAATATGATTGATGCCAGCTGTCCAGACAAACTTTGCGTTTCTCAAAGTAAAATTCATTATGATCACGAGACAATCGTATGTCTCCCGAATCAAGTTGTCTTGGAAATTATTGGCGGAGAAGTGAACCCAATCGATTCGATTGCTAACTAATAATAAAGACACTGTGAAATGTTTTCATTATTATTCACATATGCAAATATTGTGCCTAGGGTCCAAAGTTTGCAGCTAAGTGTGTTAGAAATCCACACTAAAGAAAGGCATGATTTATTATATGAGATCGAAAAAAACGGCCTTGTACGGGCTACTGGTAGCTCTGGCTTTTATATTAAGTTACATAGAAACATTAATTCCTTTTTCTATTCTACCGGGAATTAAGCTTGGTCTAGCTAATCTTGTTGTGATGACAGCATTATATGGAATGGGAAGTAAGGAAGCATTCGTATTGTCATTTATACGGATTATATTGGTCGGCTTTACTTTTGGCAACCTTTCAACTATGCTTTATAGTCTAGCTGGAGGAATGCTGAGCTGGCTTATAATGGTATTGGCGAAAAAAAGTAAATGGTTCAGCATGGTTGGAGTAAGTATTCTTGGTGGAGTTTTTCATAATATAGGACAAATAATCGTTGCAATCTTGACTGTGAGCAATGTCTATATTATAACTTATCTACCATTGCTACTGATTACCGGTGTGATTACTGGTGCATTGATAGGGTTCCTTGGTTCTCTAATTGTAAAAAGGATTCAAGGACTATTTTAATTAGAATTATAGACGCCTTTAGTTGTTTAAAAAATGAATTTGAAAAAATTGGATTTAAATATGAAATAAATGTCATGTGAATTTGTCCTTTTATTTATTGAAAAAATTAGCAAAAGTGTTATAATTAATATGCAGTAATAACTGTAGAAAATTATGGGAGGAATTCACATGAAAAAGATTTTTGCTTTATTGTTAGTACTATCTATGTCATTCATGCTCCTAACCGGTTGTGGAAGTGATACTTACGAGATTGCTTTGATTACCGATAAGGGTAACATTGATGACAAATCATTCAACCAGGGTTCATGGGAGGGTGTTGTAGCTTTTGCTGAGGAAAATAAAATCAAGCATCAGTATCTCAAACCAGAGGAAGCTTCTGATGATGGTTACCTTCAATCTATTGATTTGGCAGTTCAGGGTGGTGCAAAAGTTATAGTAACACCTGGTTTTTTATTTGAAGTAGCTGTTTATGAAGCACAAACAAAGTATCCAGAAGTGAAATTTATCCTTCTTGAGGGTACTCCTCACAATGCTGATTATACCGATTTTGTAACCGCAGAAAATGTAGCTAGTATCTTTTATGCAGAAGAGCAATCCGGTTATCTTGCTGGCTATGCAGCTGTTAAAGATGGTATGAGAAATCTTGGCTTTATGGGTGGAATGGCCGTTCCAGCAGTTCAGGCATTTGGCTATGGTTTCCTTCAGGGAGCAGAGGTGGCTGCGGCTGAACTTGGTCTCAATGATGGTGATGTATCAGTTCTTTACCACTATACCGGTGACTTCGATGAAACTGATACCAACAAAGCTACAGCTAAGACAATGTATCAGGAAGGCGTAGAAGTAATCTTTGCCTGCGGTGGATCCGTTGGTAAATCCGTAATGGCTGCAGCAGCAGAAGCGAATGCTAAGGTTATCGGTGTTGACGTTGACCAGAGATACGATAGTGAGACTGTTATCACATCTGCGACTAAGGGTTTAGGTGCTTCCGTATACCAGGTTCTTGAATCTATCTATAAGACAGATAGTTGGGATACTTATGCTGGTAAGACAACTTACTTTGATGCTTCTAATGCAGGTGTAAGTCTTCCTACTGAGGTTATTGGTGATGAAAACGCGGATGCATTTGACCGATTTGAACAATTTACAAAAGCAGAATATGAAGCTGTATTTGAAACAATTGAGAATGGTTCCGTAGTTCCAGTTAGAGAGATTGATATAGAAAATCCTGATGGATATGCAACAGCTGATGAGTTGGTTGCTGGCCTTAATCTTAATAAGGTAACTGTTGAAACTAGATAATTAAAATATTATATTACAGAACATGTAGGTCTTAAGCCTAATGTAGTAAGAAAGAGTAAGGGGGAGAGGCTGTTTGCTTTTCTCCCTCTTATTCATGAAAAAATTTATGACAAGCTGGCCTCTTGAATTAGACTTGCCATGAATTTGTCTTACTTTAGTTTTAAAGTACATTAATAGGAAGATTAATTAAAAATCAATATATAAATTAATATTATGAAAAAATGGTGAGGTCGACGTGGAAAATTATATAATTGAAATGCTTCATATAACAAAAGTGTTTCCCGGTATCGTAGCGAATGATGATATTACTTTGCAGTTAAAAAAAGGTGAGATTCATGCGCTCCTTGGAGAGAATGGTGCAGGGAAATCCACTCTTATGAGTGTACTATTCGGCCTTTATCAGGCGGAAAAAGGTGAAATCAAAAAAAACGGTGAAGTTGTACAGATTAGTAATCCCAATGATGCCAATAGGCTCGGGATAGGAATGGTGCATCAACATTTTAAGCTTGTAGAGATTTTTACTGTACTTGAAAACATAATTCTAGGCGTTGAGCCTAATAAGATGGGATTTCTACAAAAGAAGGAAGCTAGAGAAAAAGTAGTAGCCTTAAGTAAAAAATACGGACTATATGTTGATCCAGATGCTCTAGTAGAAAAAATATCCGTAGGTATGCAGCAACGCGTAGAGATATTGAAGATGTTGTATCGTGATAATGAGATTCTTATTTTTGACGAACCGACTGCGGTCTTAACGCCACAGGAAATTGATGAGCTGATGGAAATTATGCGCGGATTTGCAAAGGAAGGTAAGTCAATCCTGTTTATAACTCATAAATTAAATGAGATTATGTCGGTTGCCGATCGATGTACCGTACTACGAAAAGGAAAATGCATCGGTACTGTTGATATAAAAGATACTACCAAAGAAGAACTATCCAGAATGATGGTGGGAAGAGATGTTAACTTCTCTGTAGAAAAAAAGGAAAGCAAACCAGGAGATGTTATACTTTCTGTTAATAATCTTGCTGTTACTTCTAAGACAAGTAAGAATAATGCAGTAAATGATGTAAGCTTTGATGTAAGAGCAGGTGAGATCGTCTGTATTGCAGGTATTGATGGAAATGGCCAAACAGAATTGGTTTCTGCAATCACAGGGCTCGAGAAGATTACAAAAGGAAAAATAAAACTTTGTGGTCAGGATATTACCAAAGCCAGCATTCGCAAACGTTCCAAAGTAGGCATGAGTCATATCCCAGAAGACCGTCATAAACATGGACTTGTTCTTGATTATAATCTAGAGGATAATATAGTTTTACAGCGTTATTGGCAGCCGGAATTTCAGAAAAATGGCTTTATTAAAAGACAAGAAGTTCGCAATTATGCTGAGAATCTCATCGAGAAATATGACGTAAGAAGTGGGCAGGGCCCTGTTAGCATTACCAGAAGTATGTCTGGTGGTAACCAGCAGAAGGCGATTATTGCTAGGGAATTGGATAAGAAGCATGAACTATTAGTTGCAGTTCAGCCGACAAGGGGACTTGATGTTGGCGCTATCGAATTTATTCATAAACAACTTGTTGCTTCGAGAGATGCTGGTAAAGCAGTATTGCTAGTATCATTGGAGTTGGATGAGGTCATGGATGTCAGTGATCGTATCCTTGTAATGTATGAAGGTGATATCGTAGGAGAGCTTGATCCTAAGAATACTACGGTTGAGGAGCTAGGTCTATATATGTCAGGTGCAAAACGAGATAAAGTAAAGGAGGAAGCGTATGCAGAATAATTTTTTGAAATCAAATATGAAAAAAATTACCCAAGATAAGGGTTTTTCCTCTTTTACAGCAGCATTACTGGCGATTGCAATGGGACTCATCTTTGGATTTGTAATCATGCTTATCGCAAAGCCGGGTAGCGCTTTCCAAGGATTTGGAAGAGTCCTCTTTGGAGGCTTTTCCCGTATTGGGGATGTGTTTTATTTTGCAACTCCTATCTTAATGACTGGTCTTTCCGTAGGGTTTGCCTTTAAAATGGGCTTATTTAACATAGGTGCTTCTGGGCAGTACACAATGGGTATGTACTTTGCCTTATATGTAGGCTTTATGTGGGATCTACCAGACAGTATTCATTGGATTGTATGTGTATTGGCTGGTATGGTAGGAGGATTACTGTGGGGAATTATTCCTGGAATTTTTAAGGCTATTTCCAATGTGAATGAAGTAATTACCTGTATAATGTTTAACTATATAGGAATGTATCTAGTAGATATGTGGATTCAGGGAAATAGTACCATGTACATTTCTACTAAGACAAGAACTGCTTACCTACCTACATCTGCGCAATTACCATCCCTAGGAGTAAAGAATTCCAGCGTTAATGTAGGTATTATTATTGCTATTGCGATAGCGATTCTTCTTTATATAATACTTAATAAAACTGTGTTTGGTTTTGAGTTGAAAGCAACAGGTTTTAATAAGGATGCTAGTAAGTATGCAGGAATGAATGCGACAAGGAACACGATTTTAACGATGGCAATAGCTGGTGCATTATCCGGCTTGGGTGGAGCATTTGCAATTCTCGCACCTTCCAGTATCCCAGGTAGTAGCATGACATATGAACCTATCAGTGTAATTGCAGCCAATGGTTTTAATGGTATAGCGGTTGCATTACTAGGTAGTTCTCATCCAATCGGAATTATTCTATCCTCTGTATTTATTTCACATATTCAAAGAGGTGGTTCACTTACAGCTTTATATGGTTTTAAACCTGAGATCATCGATATTGTTATCGCGGTTATCATCTATTTCTCCGCTTTCTCATTGTTGATGAATGCTGCCCTTGGCAGATTCATAAAGAGACACCGCGTTAAAAATGAAGCGAATGATTTTGAAGAGCTTGCTCCAGTCGGTGAGGATGATAACAAAGAGGTTGCTCCCGATGCTGCAGATATCAGCAACGACAGCATTATAACAGAGCAAGTTAAAGAGAATGATGGTGAGGAGGCGTAAGAATGGATACTTTATTTTATATAGTTCAAAATATGCTTCCGGTTGCTATTCCTTTGCTTTTGGTAGCATTAGGTGGAATGTTCAGTGAGCGAAGCGGCGTCATTAATATTGGACTGGAAGGTATTATGCTATTCGGTGCGTTTTTCGGATGCCTGACGGTTTTATTTATTCAGGATTCACGAATTAATGCACAAATTATATTGCTGATTGCTATGGTGGTTTCCGCACTTGCTGGCTTGGTATTTTCCTTCCTGCTCTCCTTTGCTGCGGTTAACATGAAAGCGGATCAAACAATCACCGGTACAGCTATGAACATGCTTGTTCCAGCGGCAATTCTATTGTTTTCGAAGATGAATTACAATAGTGATGGTATCACGACATCGGTTCCATTTTATATACAAAAGGTTCCTGTACTAGGTGATATTCCAATACTTGGAGAACTTTTTTTCCAGAAGACATATATTACTGTATATATCGGTTTCTTATTTTTGATAATTTCGGTAATCTTATTTTATAAGACAAAAATAGGACTTCGCATACGTGCCTGTGGTGAGCACCCACATGCGGCAGATTCTGTAGGTATTAATGTATATCATATGCGTCATCTTGGCGTTGGTATATCTGGTGTCCTTGGCGGTATCGGTGGCTATTTTTATTCTGTAGGCGTTATGGATGGGAATATTAATGGACATACTGGAGTTGCTGGTTTTGGTTTCCTTGCACTGGCGGTTATGATTTTTGGTCAATGGAAGCCTTGGAATATAATGTTTGCTTCCTTATTCTTTGCATTATTAAGGACGGTGGCTTATTCTACTTCCTTAATTCCAGTATTAAATACATTGAATATTCATAATACTTATTTTAAGATGCTTCCTTATGTTGCTACCATGGTTGTACTTGTATTTACTTCTAAGAAATCGAGAGCACCAAAGGCTGAGGGAATCCCTTACGATAAGAGTACTAGATAAGTAATATAGATGTATGCAAGGCATGAATGAAAAGATTAAGTTTGACATTTATAATTCAATTTTAATGTATTTCATTCATGCTTTTTTATGTTTAAATCCATGCTTATAAAACATCTAGTATTCATATGATTTATATGTTGAGACTTTTGCTTTGTTATTATATAATCATTTATGTATTATTTTTTATATTTTAATGGATAGATAAAAATCCTATTACTGCATAGAGTTTGGCAAGTCTATGTAGTGGATGACTATCTTAGGATTTGTAATGTGCTAAATTTAAAAATATTAAATGAACAAAGGATTGATAAGAATGGCAAAGTTATATTTTAAATATGGGGTTATGGGTAGTTCTAAGACTGCGCAGGCTTTAATCACTAAGTTTAATTATGAAGAGAGAGGAATGCGGGTTTGGTTGATTAAGCCAAAGACCGATAATAGAGATGGAGATAATATTATTCGTTCTAGAATAGGTCTTTCCTCATCAGCATATGTACTTCCTATTACGGAAAACTTATATGATAGTTTCCTTAATCTTTCAAGTCAAGTGGATGTCATCATTGTAGATGAGTGCCAGTTCTTATCTGAAGAACAGATAGATCAATTGGCGGATGTCGTAATCCTTCACGATGTTCCTGTTCTTTGTTTTGGCTTACGAACAGACTTCCGTACAAAGATGTTCCCAGGTAGTAGACGTCTCCTAGAAATTGCAGACTCAATAACCGAAATCAAGACCATCTGTTCCTGTGGAAAGAAGGCTACAGTTAATGTTCGAATTGATGAAAATGGTAAAGTAGTAACTGAAGGAGAACAGATATTAATAGGTGGCAATGATAAATATACAGCTATGTGTTATCAATGCTATATGGAGAAGAGAAGAGAACAGGAAAATTTACTATATTAATGCTAAAATGGGAATTTGTAGCCCCGGCTACTTATTCCTTTTTCTTATGTGGTATCATTCACGTATAAGCAGATTAGTCAATTCGAGTAGGAGTGTTTACCAAGCTTGCTTGAGTAAACACTCATGCTTGAATTGATAAGTGCAACGTGAGCGAGAAAGCTCTGCTTTCGAGCTTCTAATCTGCCTAAAGTTGAAGCGATATATGATATATTGAGATAAAATTTTTCATATTAATTTAACATACAGAATTTGGAGGGTAATGTAATGGTAAGAACGATTATTAAGATTGATGAGGAACTTTGTAATGGATGCGGACTCTGTGTGGATGCATGCCATGAATCAGCAATTGGTTTATTTGATGGGAAAGCGAAATTATTGCGGGATGATTATTGCGATGGGTTGGGTGACTGCCTTCCAGTATGTCCTACTGGAGCAATTTCATTCGAGGAGAGAGAAGCTTTACCTTATAATGAGGAAGAAGTAAAAAGAAATATGGCAATGAAGGCAAAATTACAAGAGAGTAATGTGACAAGTCAGGTAGATACCGATTTTGCAGGTGGATGCCCGGGCTCTAGAATGATGAATATACAGCAAAAAGATACGAATTCTGCGAAGAATGTAGGAGCGGTTAAGGAAGAAAGACCTTCTATGCTTCGCCAATGGCCGGTTCAGATACAGCTTGTACCACCTAATGCGCCTTACTTTGAAAATGCGGATATTTTGATTGCTGCAGACTGTACTGCTTATGCTTATAGTGATGTACATAGCTTTATGAAGAATAAGATTACATTAATCGGATGTCCTAAGCTTGATGATGTCGATTATTCAGAAAAGCTAACACAAATATTGGCTCTTAACGAGATTAAAAGTGTAACTATACTTCGTATGGAGGTTCCTTGCTGTGGTGGAATTGTTCATGCTCTTAAAACAGCTTTTGCACAGAGTGGTAAGATGATTCCTTGGAGAGTTGTTACGATTGGTACAGATGGAACGATTCTGGAGGATCGTTAATTATTAGCCTGATAAAACATTTAATCAGTAATTGCTCGTCAATTTGCGTAATAATGTATAGGTAGCAATATAAAACATATTTCATTAGCAACACGCAGCCCCGCAAAGTACTGCAAATAGTACTTGGATGAAGTACGTAGTGGTACATAAGACCATAAAATACATGGTCTAAGAACCAACGACTTCAAACAGTTGCTTATCAAAATATGTTTTATATTGCATGAGGTAAACTTAAACCTTGCAAATGACGAGCAATTTTAGTTTTAAAAAGCTAAATAATTAAAAAGCTAAATAATTAAATAATAGGAATAAAATCGCGGTTAGTAGCATATAGAATTCCTCTGTCATATCTTTATATTATACAGATTATTGGAGGTCTCTATGGATAATGCGAAAAACTATTCTATGCCACTAATTGGCGATCATGCTCCTGCGTTTCGTGCGATTACGACGCAGGGCGAAATAAATTTTCCTGAGGATTATTACGGCAGATGGGTTGTGCTATTCAGTCATCCTGCAGATTTTACACCAGTTTGTACGACAGAATTCATGACCTTTGCTTCCATGATAAATGAATTTAGAGCACTTAACACAGAATTGGTTGGATTATCAATCGATTCCATCTATTCGCACATTGCTTGGTTGCGGAAGATCAAAGAACTTGCCTGGAAAGATATGAAGAATGTAGAAGTAACATTTCCATTGATTGCTGATATTACAATGGAAATAGCTAAGAAGTATGGAATGTTACACCCAGGAGTATCAAACACTCAAACCGTACGTGCTGTATTTATTATTGATCCAGAAGGAAAGATACGGGCAATACTTTATTATCCTTTAAGTACAGGTCGTAATATGGAGGAAATTAAGCGGATGCTTATTGCACTTCAGAAATCGGATGCAGAGAGTGTAGCCACCCCTGCAAACTGGATGCCATACGATGATGTCATCCTTCCTGCACCAGGAACTTGCGGGGCTGCAAATGATCGAATGGATAATATAAACGAGAATATGTATTGCTTAGATTGGTTCCTATGCTTCCGGCAGAACAATCATCTTCCGGACAGTACCGATTACTTGCCTGAAGGTCTTCCCTATCCATCGATTTATCATCAGAGAAGAAAAAATTATCGTAAAAACAATTAAATAATTATACTTGACAAAGCCTGCGTAGAAAGTGAACTTTTAATTATTAAATATGAATGTTTACACATTCTGGGTTCATTTCTAAGCAGGTTTTTTGATTCTTGCGAGAAATTGTGTTATGTAGTATTATATATGAATGAAAAAAGATACTTGTTACACAAACCACAATAGCTTAAGATATAAGCCTTTTGATTACTAACACACTGAAGACGGGGGTTAATAAATGAACAAGACGGTTAAAGCGAAAATAGCGTTATTTGGAGCTTCGCTCATATGGGGAAGCTCTTTTCTAATAATGAAAAATTCTGTAGAGTCAATTGATCCACATGTATTGTTGTTTATCAGATTTTCGATTGCTTGTCTATTATTATGTATGATATTCTTTAAAAAACTAAAAGCACTTAACAAGGCTTATTTTGTTAAAGGCGGAATTCTTGGCGTATTCCTCTTCCTTGGTTATAGCCTTCAGACAATCGGTATAACCGATACAACACCTGGTAAGAATGCATTTCTTTCTGCAATTTACTGCGTTTTAGTACCCTTTATTTACTGGGCAGTGGATAAAAAGAAACCTGATCTTTATAATATACTAGCTGCATTTATTGGTATTACTGGAATTGGTTTTGTCTCATTGAATGATAATTTATCCATTCGAATGGGAGATGCTTTTACCTTAGCAGGAGGGATTTTCTATGCAGCTCATATGGTAGGTATAGCGAAATATAGCAGGGGTAAGGATCCAGTACTTTTAACGATTATGCAATTTGGATATGCGTCAGTATTATCTTTTATAGTTGCTGTGTTATTTGAAGATACACCGACACATTTGACAACTGATACCATCATAGGTTTGGCCTATCTAGCAGTGTTTGTAACGGCAGGAGCCTTATTATTACAAAACATTGGACAAAAATATACCAGTCCTACATCAGCATCAATTATTTTTAGTCTAGAATCAGTGTTTGGTGTAATATTTTCTGTTATATTTTATCATGAAGAAATAACGCTACGATTATTTATTGGATTTTTCTTAATATTCTTTGCTGTAATAACATCGGAAACAAAACTAAACTTTCTTAAAAGAAAATCGATTATTGGTTCAAAGAAAGGAATGGTTTCAGAGGAATTGATGCCTTAAGCAATGAATGGATGAGTCGGCTTATTGAATTCCTATTAAACCTATGGTATTATAGAGTATAATAATTAACCGTATAAGATTTCAATAATACGATTTGGGAGGCCTATTATAAATGAAAATATCAACGAAGGGAAGATACGCATTACGTCTGATGCTTGATCTTGCCTTAAATAATACAGGAGAATATATTTCTATTAAGAATATTGCCACAAGACAAGATATATCAGAGAAATATTTGGAGCAAATTATATCCTTATTAAACCGTGCTGGGTATGTGAAAAGCACCCGTGGAGCCCAAGGAGGATATCGGCTATCGAAGGAACCAAAGGAATATAACGTAGGTATGATTCTTAAGCTTACGGAAGGAAGTTTAATGCCGGTGGATTGTTTGGATCCGGATATAAATGATTGTAATCGAACAAGTGCCTGCATTACCAGAGAGGTCTGGCAGAAGCTATATGATGCAATTCTAGGTGTTGTAGACAATATTACATTGCAGGATCTTGTCGACAAGCAAAAGGAATATATTCCATTTGACTTTTCAATTTAATTAGATAATTTTACATGTTACCCACTTGACAAATATTGCAAGTGGGTTTAATATTATAGAAAAATTACAACTCCTATTAATTAAATATGAATACTATGAAATAAAAAAGAATAAATGCATATACTATATTAATTAATTATTGGTATACTATTATATGAGTTGTATTTGTTATATTATTTCATACAACAGATTAAAACTCTTCCGACCTGTGGTACGAAAAATTGACAAGGTTATTATATTTTGCAATTACTATAATAATTATTTGAAAGGAGAACAACATATGGCAAATATTAAGAAGAAAGTCACGGAGCTAATAGGTAATACACCTTTATTGGAACTTAGCAATTATAATGCGAACCATAAGCTGGAAGCTACCATTATAGCAAAACTGGAATATTACAATCCGGCGGGAAGTGTTAAGGATCGTATTGCCTTTAAAATGATTGAGGAAGCAATAAAGGATGGCAAAGTTAACAAAGATACTACTATTGTAGAGCCAACCAGTGGTAATACAGGTATCGGGCTAGCTAGTGTGTGCGCTAGTATGGGGCTTAAATTAATTATTGTAATGCCTGAAACGATGAGTATTGAACGCAGAAACCTAATGAAAGCCTATGGTGCAGAACTAATCCTTACTGAGGGTGTTAAAGGGATGAAAGGTGCGATTGAAAAGGCAACACAGATTATGAATGACACTCCGAACAGTTTTATGCCTTCCCAATTTGAAAACCAAAATAATCCTAAGGTACATGAGGAAACAACCGGCCCAGAGATCTGGAATGATACTGATGGCAAGGTAGATATTTTTGTATCTGGAATTGGTACCGGAGGCACAATTTCCGGTGCAGGGGCATATTTAAAATCCAAGAATCCCGATATTAAGTTAATCGCAGTTGAGCCCACCGATTCGTCAGTACTTACCAAAGGACATGGGGGATCTCACAAGATCCAAGGTTTAGGAGCGGGCTTTATTCCGAACACATTAAATACAAAGATTTATGACGAAGTAGTTACTGTTACGAATGAGGATGCTTTTGAAACAGGAAGAGAAATTGCTAGAACAGAAGGTGTTCTAGTGGGGATATCCTCTGGAGCTGCCTTATGGGTGGCTACCCAAGTTGCTAAACGTCCAGAGAATGCTGGTAAATCAATTGTTGTATTACTACCAGATACTGGAGAAAGATATCTTTCTACGCCGATGTTTGCTGAGTAATTTTATGAGATGAATTAAACCCACTTCTATATTTTAAATCTATATCTAATCCCTGTATGACATCATATATTGATGCATACAGGGATTTCTATTTCAGTATACAGATACACTAGTCATTTAGACAATTAACTATCATATAATAGGAATAGATATACGATAGCAAAGAGGAGTATATGATGCCAATTATTATGCTAGATGCGGGTCATAGAGGAATAGAGTGTAGAGAAATGTATGGTGGCAAGCAAGAAAGGGATGACAATTTGAGATTGGCTCTTGCGGTTGGTGACATATTAACACAATATGGCATTCCTGTTTTCTATACAAGAACATCTGATGTTACAATGTCGTGGAAAGATCGAGTTGCAATTGCTAATGAGACAAATGCAGATATTATGATTTCTTTTAATCACTATATAAACCGAGATAGTAGAATACATAAAGTGGCAGAAACATTGATATTTGAACAAAATGGTTTAGCAAGAGAAACAGCAGAAAATATAAATAATTATCTGGCAATTTATAATTTTCATTCTCATGGAATCATTGAAATACAGTCACAATCAGTAGACATTTGCAAATTGACAATGCCATTAGTAATACTGATGATTCGTTATATCGATGGAGCCAATAGTTATCCCGTATCGGATATTCGCTTCAATGAGCTAAGTTGGGCCATAGCTGCAGGTGTTTTGGAAACCTTTTCCTATTCGTTGGAAGAGGATGTTGCTACTATGTATTGGAAGAAAGGGGTTGTTGATACTATGAAAGATAGGAAACCGGTTGAATTTTATGAGGATCGTGGTGTAAATAATAAAATGAATAATCATAATGGTAGTAATATGGATAATATGAACGAGCAATACGATAGGATGGAGCAAGATGGTGGGATGGATCAAGGTCAGAATGATATAGATTATCGCTACCGGTTGCAGGTTGGGCTGTTTTCATCCTAT
>JAAYSQ010000181.1 GCA_012523925.1 Clostridiales bacterium | reverse complement strand
TTATCCAACTCTCAAACTCTAGATAGCCTGAAAGGGAATTATTGAATTTAATTGATTTCCCAAACTCTATACCCCTAATATCTTGTGCTCTTGCTACATGAAATTCTTTTGCAATGTCAATTCCAATTGTTAATTGTTAATTATCAAATTTAAATCATAGATATGCTTATGTTTTTATCAAATTAAATAATGTGAGAAGAATCTTAATGCTATTGTAAAGTGAGAGAATTTATCAATTTACAGTAGTATTTTAATTTGGTAGAATTTTAATCAGGGGTGTATCTTGTGCAAATAATATTTGATACCAACTATTCCGCTATAGATTTTTCAAATATGAACAGTGAAATCTTTCCAAGTGCTCCTGATAGGTGTCCTTTCAAAGATTGCTCTATGCCTGTAAAATTAAGGAAACACGGATATTACAAACGGTTTTTCATTAGCAAGTCTTTTTCTGGAATATTGTATGTTCGTAGATACATCTGTCCCATTTGTGGAAGAACTGTTTCCATGTTACCAGTATTTTGCCTTCAGTATTTTCAATACTCGGCTCTTGATATTTTAAATATATTATGTGAATTGTATTTAAGTGGAATACCTCTTAATAGGCTGGTAAAGAAGATTAAACAGGATTTCCCATTCATTGAGCGTAGAACCATAAATTACTACAGAAAGAGAATAATTTTGAATAGAAAGTTAATACAATATGGGTTAAACCTAATATCTCCGGAATTCATCTTTGTAGGAGCAATTCCGGAGAATCAGGACTGGGTCAAGACTTTCCTTGGAATAGTCCTTAGGCTACATCCCCATGTATTCCTCTGTGACTTTTCAAATATAACTGGAAAATCTTTTTTGACCTCTGAATTTATGATAGCATAAAATATTATCCATTTAAAGTCCTTAAATGTTTTTTATCTAACAACACTACCTTCCCAATTGGAGCAGAAATCTTTTAAATATAGAATGATTTTAAGGTGAAATTTGTAATAAAACATAAGGAGGATAAATAAATGGATGATAAGACTAGAAAAGCCATAGCATTAAAGAAGTTTTCAATCATAGGACCTGTACTAAATGGACAGGTTTCTAATAATACGGAGTATTTTAGACAAGTGGCAAGCTCCCCTATCGATATGCCCCATTATGGCCCTAGAAGTTATTCATACAAGACATTAGAATCTTGGCTATGTAATTACAATAAGCACGGTATTGAAGGTCTTGTGAGGGGATATAGAAGTGATAAGGGGAAATCAAGAAAAATTTCTCCAGAGCTTGGAGAAGAAATAGTTAATAGGAGAAAAGAAAATCCAAGAATTCCAATTACACTTCTTTACGAGCAGCTGGTGTCTGAAGGTAAAATTGAACCTAAAAATGTATCAAGACCTACTGTATACAGGTACATTGAAGACTTATCACTGCTTGGTGAATTTAAGACAGATGATGAAAAATCAGAATCTCTAAGATTCTCCCATGAACATGTAGGAGATTTATGGCAAGGTGATGTGATGTATGGGCCATATATTACGATTGGCAAAAAGAAAATACAGACCTATCTTCATATGTTTATCGATGATGCCTCTCGTTATCCAGTATATTCCCAGTTCTATCTATCGCAAAACTTTGAAACCCTAAGACACTCATTTAAAGAAGCAGTTTTAAGACGAGGAATACCAAAGCTCGTGTATACTGATAATGGCAAGATATATCGCTCACAGCAGTTTGAATATATATGTGCATCCTTAGGGTGTACACTACTTCACTCTCAGCCTTTTGTCCCCCAGGGACGTGGCAAAGTTGAGAGAATGTTTCATACAGTTAGAATGAGATTTTTAAGTACTTTAGACCCAAGTACAATAATAGATTTAGATGATCTTAATCAAAGATATTTCAAATGGCTTGAAGATGATTACAAAAGAAAATCTCACAAGGGATTAAATGGATTATCTCCCCATGATGTATTAATGTCACAGATATCTAAACTAAATCTTGTAACAGATATTAATAGAATTAATGAGCATTTTCTTCTTAGAATAACAAGAAAAATTCAGCCAGATGCTACAACTCAGATTCAAAATATACTCTATGAAACTGATTCAAGATTTAGTGGTAAAAGAGTTGAAATACGGTATGAGCCAGAATGGCTAAATGATATAACCAAAGAGCTGCCAATATATGAAGATGGTAAAAGAGTAGGTGAAGCTAAGGTAGTTCGTTTCCACGATAATGCTCATGCAATGAGAAAATTTAAAGGGAACAGAAGGAAAAGTCCTCAAGTTGATGCCACGGATGATTCGGCTATCTCAACAAGTCTAGAGATTAAAAACTCCATATCCTACAGTGAAATGATGGAAGGTGAAGACAATGTTTAGACAACATTTCGAATTAAAATATAATCCATTTGACAAAGAGATACCTACGGATAAACTATTCTCAAGCAGAGATACAAGAGAGCTAGATTCAAGATTAAAATATATGCTGGATAATAGAGGTATCTGCTTAATAGTTGGAGAACCTGGATCTGGTAAATCTACAGGTTTAAGAAAACTTACAGATAACCTTAATAGGTCACTGTATAAACCATGTTATCTGCCTCTAACAACCCTAACGGTAAAGGATTTCTATCAGGCTATGGCCTTGCTTCTAGGTGAAACGCCAGCTTTTAGGAAGATTTTATTGTTTAGGCAAATACAGGATTCTATACAGAATCTATATTATGAACAGCGAATAACACCAGTTATAATAATTGATGAAATTCATATGGCTCCTATGCAGATATTAGATGATCTTAGACTACTCTTTAACTTCAAAATGGACTCGGCAAACCCATTTGTATTAATACTCGCAGGACAACCACAAATTAGAAATAAGTTAGCACTTAATACCTGCTATCCTCTAAGGCAAAGGATATCTATGAGATATTCTATGCAAGGGTTAACTCTAGAAGAAACAGCAGATTATTGTACCAGTAGATTGAAAATAGCAGGCTGTATGAATGAAGTATTTACTCCATCAGCCTTAACTGCTATTCATACCATAACAGGTGGAATCCTAAGATCAATAAATAACATAGCCATAGCTAGCCTAATGTATTCAACCGTTAGAAAGATGCAAGTAGTAAATGAAGAAACAGTATATCAGGCTAATATTGAAACGGGAATTTAAATATTGGTTTCTTGCCTATCTGGAGGATAGGGCTCTGCAGGGATGCAACCTGAGCGCCAAATAGGATTCTATAAAAACATAAAGAATCATAAACGGGGTATCTATCCTAGATACTTCTTTTATGTTTTTAAAGAACAAAT
>JAAYSQ010000180.1 GCA_012523925.1 Clostridiales bacterium | reverse complement strand
TAATGGTAGTAATATGGATAATATGAACGAGCAATACGATAGGATGGAGCAAGATGGTGGGATGGATCAAGGTCAGAATGATATAGATTATCGCTACCGGTTGCAGGTTGGGCTGTTTTCATCCTATGAGAATGCATTACAATATCAAGAACAGTTATTTCAAGATGGTTTTACTGCAGATATTGTAAGGCAAGGTGAATTCTATGCATTACATGTTGGGAAGTTTGACGATCTGGATGAAGCTGCAGTATGGGAAAGAGTACTACGGATGGCAGGATATAATACATTATTGATTTCTATATAGATGGAATTATATTTCCAATCTTAATATGGATTGTAATAATAATTTTATAATAAAACACATTAATTATGAAAAATTGTTCAAAAACATGGTAACTACGCATATTGACTTGTTTTACTATATCATTTATAATAAAATGAATGTAAAATACAATGTAAAAGTGTAAAACGGTGGTAGACCACCAAATAAACTTAAGTGAAAGAGTGTGTATTCAATGTTAAAAAGTATGACAGGCTTTGGGAGATGTGAAATTGCGAATGAGGATCGTAAAATTACGGTTGAAATGAAGTCTGTGAACCACCGTTATTGTGACATTTCTATTAAATTGCCCAAAAAGCTTAGCTTTTACGAAGCGGCTATCCGGAATTTACTAAAGCAATCCATTGGTCGCGGTAAAGTAGATGTATATATTACATATGAGGATTATACAGAGAATAACATATGTGTAAAGTATAATGCTGAATTAGCGAGAGCCTATTATAACAACCTAGAAAAAATGAGTAAGGAGTTTGCTATTGAGAATGATATCCGTGTTTCTTCTCTTTCAAGGTATCCGGAAGTTTTTACATTAGAGGAGCAGGCAATAGATGAGGAAAAATTATGGAGTATTATTGAAGAAGCAGTAAGTAAAGCAACGAAACAATTCATTGAGGCTCGTATCAGCGAAGGTGAAAACTTAAAACGTGATATTTTGGCCAAGTTAAATGTAATGCTAGAATTGATTGATTATATTGAAATGAGGTCACCGGAGATTGTTACCGAATACCGCAATAAGTTGATGGCAAAGGTAAATGAGCTTCTTGGAGATACGAAAATTGATGAAAGTATTCTCGCTACTGAGGTAACTATATATGCAGATAAGATTTGCGTAGATGAAGAGACTGTAAGACTTAAAAGTCATATAAAGAATATGAAGGAAACGTTAATTGAAAGTGATAATGTGGGACGTAAACTTGATTTTATAGCACAAGAAATGAACCGAGAAGCGAATACAATTCTTTCAAAGGCTAATGATCTAGCAGTCACAAATAAAGCAATAGATTTAAAAACAGAAATTGAAAAAGTGAGAGAACAAATTCAAAATATAGAATAGAAGTTATTGAAATGAGGAATAACTTTGAATAAACTAATTAATATAGGTTTTGGAAACGTAGTGAATTCGAATAAAATAATAGGCATTATTAGTCCTGACGCCGCACCAATTAAACGTATGGTACAAGCTGCTAAGGATAATGGTATGGCAATTGATGCAACCTGTGGGAGAAAAACCAAGTCTGTAATAGTAACAGACAGTGGGCACATGGTTTTATCTGCCCTGTTGCCGGATACGATTGCTAGTAGAGTGAATCAATAATGAGATTTATTTTCTCGCCTATTTTTAAAGTGAGATCGAATATTCCAAGCTATAAAATAAGCGTTTTGATTGAAAGTAAGAAAAACTGAATATACTTGAGTCATATAATGGAAGGAGAAATTGATATGTTACATCCATCTTACACAGATTTAATGAAAGTAGTTAATAGCGGGGTAGAACCAGGCGAACATCCGGTGGTCAATAGTAGATATTCCATCGTACTTGCAACAGCTAAACGTGCCAGACAATTAATTGATGGTGCAGAGGCTTTTGTTGAGGCAGAAGGTAAAAAATCTTTGTCTGTTGCTGTAGAGGAGTTATATGAATCGAAAGTTAAGATTGTTACAGATGATGAGCATTCTAAGAAAGACCAACAATAATGTATCATTATAACAATTTATCGGCACTTTCATATATTATGGTATGAAAGTGCTTTATCTTGTGGGAGGAGTATCGGGTGAAGCGAAAAGAAAGGAAACGAAAGCAATATGTCTCTAAATAAAGATTTACTAGAAGAACAAGAGCCTGATATCGTTGCGGAGTCCCAGACTCCACAAAATGAGCAGAAAATAAATATTAAAGGATTGCTATTCGATTTTCTGTTCTATGCTTTATTAATTTTTGTTTGTATTTACATTTTACCTAACTATGTTATACAACGAACAATCGTTGATGGTTCTTCAATGGAAGACACATTGCGGGATGGAGAAAATTTATATGTAGAAAAAATTTCTTATCGATTTGATTTATTGGATCGTTTTGATATAATCGTATTTTATCCTTTTGGTCGTGATAATGAAGAGTATTATGTAAAAAGAATAATCGGCCTACCAGGTGAAACCATACAAATCATCGGTGGTGAAATCTATATTAATGGAGAAGTCTTGGAAGAAAATTATGGCAAAGAGCCAATCGCGGATCCTGGAAGGGCTGCAACACCAATTACTTTAGGTGATGATGAGTACTTTGTTATGGGAGATAATCGTACGATAAGCAAAGACAGTCGAGATATATATGTTGGAAATGTAGAAAAAGAAAATATCGGCGGTAAGGTGATTTTCCGTATCTTACCTTTTAGCCGTTTTGGTAAAATAGATTAATATTTTAAAAGTATACTTGCAATATACATAAGAATTCGGTAGAATATAAAATGTTCGGAAAAGACGGGAGATATATTTACTATGAGATTTATTAAAGAGCATATTAAGTCTGGTAATTTCAAACCCTTGTACCTATTATACGGGTCAGAGGATTATCTTAAAAAGCTCTATCGTGATAAATTAAAAACAGCGATACTTGGTGATACTGACGAGATGAATTATTCCTATTTTGAAGGAAAAGATGTCGATGTCAAGAATGTGGCTGAGATTATACAGACCCTTCCGTTTTTTAGCGATCGAAGATTAGTGATTATTGAAAATAGTGGATTGTTCAAATCAAAGAATGAGCTTAGTACCACACTTTCTACCATGCCTGAGACTACTATTGTTGTATTTGTTGAAACCGAAGTTGATAAGCGTAACAAATTATATAAGCTAGTTAGAGACCGCGGATCAGTATCGGAGATGAATGGCTTAGATGAGAGGAATTTAAAGCTATTTGTCGCATCGATTATGCAACAGGCTGGTAAGAAGATAACCGAAAGTACAATCACTTATCTACTTGATAAAACGGGCTCAGATATGGCAAATATTCAGAATGAGACCCATAAAATTATCGATTATGCTATGAACCGAGAAGTGATAACATTAAATGATATTGACTCTGTAGTAACAACACAGATTACAGGAAAGATTTTTCAAATGATTGACGCTATTGGTTCAAAGCAGCAAAGGAAAGCGCTTTTCCTATATTATGATTTGTTATCTGTTCGGGAAAAACCGATGTCTATACTATTTCTTATTACCAGGCATTTTAATATTCTGCTTCAAATAAAGGATTTAACTGCTAGAGGACATGCTAGTAAAGACATAGCTAGTAAGGTTGGTGTGCCTCCATTTGCTGTTAGAAAGTATACTGCTCAAGCTAGGAATTTTACAGGCGCTCGTCTTAAGCAAGCATTAGAGTTTGCTACGACTGTGGAAGAACAGGTAAAAAGCGGTAAATTAATTGACCTGATTGGTGTTGAACTTCTTATTGTTACATTTAGTAAGTAATTAAGTGATAAGGATGAACTTTTGTTCATGTCAATAATATATGGAAGCGTATCGAAGTGGTCATAACGGGCCGCACTCGAAATGCGGTAGTCCTCCGGGGCTCGTGGGTTCGAATCCCACCGCTTCCGTTTCTTTCGTTAATTGCGCATATTAACGAATAAAAACGTGATTTAAATTGTGAATTAAAGGGGCGGTGCATTAATTTATGCAAAGCCTTATTTATTAGTGATATTTATCACTTAATAGGTTTTTGAAAATAGCGTATAATTTTTATCCAAGGATTAAAAATTATACGCTATTTCTCTTTTCTTTAATATTACTTCCTTATATAATGAAAACAATAACATTTTTACAAAAAAATTGAAACGATGTTAATATCATCCTCGTCTAATGTACGAAAGAGCATACAATATTCATGCGTTTTATGAATCTTAATTATTAACAATCATGATACGATAAGAAAGGAGATATTAAATGAAAAGGTTTATTGCTTTTACAATGGCAAGTGCTATGCTTACCTCTACCGCTAGCTTAGGAAGCCTGCCATCTACAAGGGATCAAGCAGTTGTGGATGCCATACCCATTTCCGCAGAAATCACTCCTACAGCGATAAATGCTAAAGAACCTACAAAAGATGCTTTAGAAAGTGCTATTAAAGCCATAAAAGCTAAAGTTACAATTCCAAAGGAGTATTCTGAGTTTGATTATTATTTCTATCATACGGTTTCCTATGATGAATATCAATGGAGTCTCACATGGCGTAATCCTAATAGCAGTAGTTTTATTGAAGTTGTTGCGGATCAGGATAATCATATAATACATTACCGCAAATATGATTATTCCGAGGATAGGAATAGTATACCGAAATATTTAAAAAAAGAGCTGCTTGGTACCGCAGAACAATTTCTAAAAAAGATTGCACCTGAGGTTGCTCTAAAATCCACCTACAAGGATGCAACATATGAAGGTATTTATAGTGGCAATTATATTTACCATTTTGAACGAAAAGAGAATGGTATAGATTTTCCGGATAATACAGTTCGAATTGGTGTGAATAGTGTTACCGGTGATGTTGAATTAGCATCCATTGAATGGCTCTATGATGCAAAGGTTCCTTCTTCTAAAGGGACAATAACTAAAGAAGAAGCGACGAAATTGATTAAAGATAATATGTCTATGAAATTGGTTTACCGTTCTAATTATAATCGTATTTTTATAGATGATGGTGGAAAACAGAAAAAGGAAGCCTACCTGGTATATGAACCTACAGAAAATTATATCGCAATTGACACGAAAACTGGGGAGGTCTATCTTTCTAGAGTAGAATGGCAAGATGAAAATTCCCGTGCTGAAGATCAAAAAACTGACGGGAAAGAATCATCTGCTGATATGGCAGTGGGAGCATCCAATATGCTTACCGAAGAGGAAGTAAAGAAACTTGAAGAACTAAAGAATTTAATATCGAAAGAAGATGCTATTAAAAAGGTTACTTCAAATAAGTACCTATATCTTGATAAAAACCTAGAAGTTCGTTCAGCAACATTAAATAAAAGTTATTATAATAATGAAGATTCCTATGTATGGAATATTAGCTTAAATGATCCTAGAGCAATTGATTATGAGAAAGAAACAGATCATTACCGTGCTTATGCCAGTGCACAGGTAGATGCCAAAACGGGTAAGATTGTGAGTTTCTATTCCAGTATGAACAACTACTATGATGAAGCAAGTGGAAAATGGAATGAAGTTAAGATTAAATATGATAAGGAACAGGCTAGGGAAGTCCTTGAGAAGTTCCTAAAGGCAGAGAATAGCAATCGTTTTAACAAATCTAAATTGGCTAGTGAGAGTAATGATTTTGTTGCTTACTATAAGAATGATGTTCCCGTATATGCAGGTTACCGGTATAATTACAATCGGATAAATGAAGGAATTGAGTATCCTTATAATAGTATCTATGGTTCTGTGGATGGCATCAGCGGTAAAATCTATTCTTATGGCTATTACTGGGATGAGGATATTGTATTTGAATCTCCGAAGGGTGTTATTAGTGCCGAGAAAGCTATGGATCATTATCTTAGCAAGGATGGCTATGGGTTAAAATATGAGATTAATACAGTGAATACCAATCATTCTAGATTGGTTGGTGGTTATCAACCTTCCTACACATCGCAAAATCAGATTCGGTTAGTTTATCGTCCAGATGTAAGTCCGGCATTTATCTCTCCATTTACTGGTGAGCAACTTAATTATAATGGAGAAGTATATAAAGGTGCGAAACCTTATGTCTATAAGGATGTTTCAGAGACGGCAGAGAATAGGGAAATCCTTCTCTTAGCTGATATGAATATTGGATTCGAAGGTGATTACTTTTATCCAGAAAAGGATATTACCATAGGCGAAATTAATTCTTTACTTTCCGGCGTTGGATATGGCAGACAAGTTAATATCACAAATGATGATCAGAAGTTAATAACTAAAGAAGAATTAGCGATGAATTTAATTAGGGAACTTGGATTAGAGAAGGTTGCTAATTTATCCAGGATATTCCAAACTGGTTATGCAGATGAACATGCAATTAATGAGAAATATCTTGGAGCAGTAGCCTTATCGAAGGGTCTGGGAATCATGGAGGCGGAAGCTGGTAATATGTTTAATCCGAAAGAGAATGTCTCCAGAGGCGAGGCTGTACACTATATCTTAAAATTCCTTGAAGTACGTAGAGAAGGTGTCTACTGGTAAAAGATTGAGAAATAAAAAATGAGAGACTGTCCAAAAGGATGGTCTCTCATTTTAAAATTCATCTATAATTTCGCCAAATTAAGCAATATTGTTAACAGCCTTGGTTAAGCGAGATACTTTTCTTGCAACGGTATTTTTATGAAAAACACCTTTAGAATGAGCTTTGTTAATCTCTGCAACTGCTTGTGATAGAGCAGCCTTAGCAACTTCTTTGTCACCAGCAACAATAGCAGCATCTACTTTTTTAATCATTGTCTTAACTTTGGACTTGATAGCTTTATTTCTAGCGGTTTTTGTCTCAATAACTAAGATTCTCTTTTTAGCAGATTTAATGTTAGCCAATTATTACACCTCCAAATATAATTTTTGACCAACCATGAAACCAAGGACAACAATTTAGAGAGTGGATGCCTAACTTGGGTTTGGTTGTCTTGAAGAAATTGTTTCATTAAATTCGGACACGGTCGTTTTAATGAAAACATACTATTATATAGTAGTATATCGAAAAGGTTCTGTCAATACATAATTTTAAAAAGTTTGGTAGAAAATATGAGAGAATACAGTATTTATTATTACACGACAGATGCTGTTTTATTGATGTGACTTCAATAATTATGGCTTTGTCAGGGTTAAGCATATGTATATTGGTTGAATTCGTAGAAAAGTAGAGATTTGGAGGGACTGCGTATGGATTATAGGATTAGGACTGACTTGGCTTTAGAAGCGAGAGAGAGTTTTCCAGAGGATGATGTTGAGATAAAAGGAGTCATACTAACGGAAGAATTTGACGAGGAAAATAAGATACGTGTTTCTACTGTTGTGATCAAAGATGAACGTGGTGCAAAAGCTATGCAAAAGCCGATTGGTACTTATATTACAATTGAGGCTCCAGAACTTACTGAAGCTGATGAAGATTATAATCAGCCTGTGTCTGATATTATTGCTGAGAACCTCTTGAAGTTAGCTGGGGATTATACAAAGGATGAGGTGCTTATCGTTGGTCTTGGTAATCGTGAAGTTACCCCGGATGCTTTGGGTCCTTATGTTGTTGATAATATGTTTGTTACCAGGCATTTGATAAAAGAATATGGAAATGAATTTAAAGCCCGAAACCGTTTAGGCAATGTAAGTGCAATTTCACCAGGGGTTATGGGGCAGACAGGTATGGAGACTTCCGAAATAATTAAAGGAATCATTGACGAAACCCATCCTAAGCTGATTGTCGTTGTGGATGCCTTAGCTTCTCGGAGTATTAATAGATTAAATACAACGGTACAATTAACAGATACAGGAATAAGTCCGGGATCTGGTATCGGCAATAATCGCAAGGCACTTAATGAGGAAACGCTAGGGATAAAAGTTATCGCATTGGGAGTACCAACAGTAGTGGATGCTGTAACCATTGTAGCAGACACCTTATCACAATATATGGAGAAAACAGGTTTTGAAGAAAATGAGATCAATCAATTTGTTTATGAGATTCGAAATCAAGCGATGAATAATATGTTTGTTACTCCAAAAAATATTGATGAAGCGGTTAAGAGAATTAGCTATACGGTATCTGAAGCACTAAATTCCTGCTTTGCACAACCGGTGTAATTATTAGTTTAAGTTTATTCATTTTGAACTAATTACAAGGAATATTTTTGGACAGGGTAATAAAACTAAGCTTTCCGAATATAATGAATCAGGCTATATTATTGGTGCTGATTTGTGAAATGTTTGGAGGCAGTAATGAGAAAACATCGATACTGGGTACAAAGAAATATAAAGTACGTTGTATGGTCCCTGATATTGCTTGTTTCCGTATATCTTTTGATACGCTTTGCGGTGATATCATTTTCCGAAGATATGGGCCAAGCTTCGGGTGCTGAGAAAGAAACTTTTATGTCAAGATTAGGAGTGCGGATAATAGAAGCTGGTTCTGGTGTCATGTCATATACACGACATGAAAAAGGCTTATATGAATTTCCAATTAACCTTATCGATGATAAATTCGTATTATCCCAATTTACTGGTAGAGATACTGTTAGAAAAGTCCTGGCTCAGGAGACTTCGAAATCCCTGCAGCAAGGACTTGTCTTTGATACTGGGGAAGGGAATATTAATAATAGCATAGGAACGATAGATGAGGAAGCTGAGAGTCGCATTGGATTTCATAAAATTATGAGTAAGGTGTTGACAATGGAATATATTTTAACCAATGGTTCCTTGAAAATGCCTGATGATATGGGAATCAATGATGAATTAAAGATTGATATACTGCAAGGTAATGTTAAGGCGCAAGAAATTGCTAGAGAGGACTACGCTTATGATGGATTAACAGTGGAAACCTTTGTAGCCTATGATGGTACTAGGTTTACACTGGATCAGCTAAGAGACATTAATTTCTTAGTTCGTAAATTCTATATTGTTGATAAAACAACGAGAGTGACGGAGCCTCTATTTGATATCGACACCTTTTTAAAGAAAGATATGACAATAAAACAAAGCAATGATGAGCCACAGATACTAATTTATCATACCCATGGTACTGAAGCATATATCGATAGTAGGCCTGGGGTAGAAGAAGATAGTGTAATTGGTGTAGGGAGTTATCTGAAAAATATTTTAGAAGAAAAATATGGTTATCAAGTGATACATGATAAAACTGCTTATGATTCAATAAGTAAAACGGATGGTAGGAATCTTGCCTATAATTATGCCAAGAATGCTCTTGAAAAGACTTTGGAAAAATATCCTTCGATTGAGGTAATGATTGATTTACATAGGGATGATGGAAATCCAAGAGTGACAGTTATTGATGGGAAAGAGACTGCACAGATTATGCTTTTTAATGGTCTTAGCAGGGATCAAAATGGTCCGCTTCCGAATCATGATAATCCAAATTTACAGGATAACTTGGCTTTTAGTTTTCAGTTGCAGCTTAAATCTTTGGAAACTCATCCAGGGCTCTTTATGAGGAATTATTTGAAATGTTACCGCTATAATCTTCATTTACGGCCCAAATCAATTTTGATGGAGCTAGGTACTGTGAATAATACAGTAGAGCAGGCGAAGAATGCTATGGAGCCATTTGCTGAGGTACTTGATGAAGTGTTGAAGGGGAAGTAGGGCTTA
>JAAYSQ010000179.1 GCA_012523925.1 Clostridiales bacterium | reverse complement strand
GTATTGACTGCTGCTTGCGCAGATTAGGAGCTCGATAACTTCGTTATCTCGCTCACGTTGCACTTATCAATTCGCGCATGATGATTTACACAAGCAAGCTTGGTAAATCCTCCTGCTCGTATTGACTAATCTGCTTATCGTGAATATTATAACATCAAGTGGGCTTTATGGAAAGTTTTTTATTGGTGATTTCTTTTTGTGGTGGTTTTATATGCGTATTTATATGTTTCTTTTACTTTTTAATTTGTAATTTATAATTGTGCCACTTTCTAGTGACTTTTTCAGGTCGATAATCCGCTGATTTGAGGAACCACGAAATGGTAGGCTTATATCCTTTAAATCCTCAATGAATTCACCATCAACAAGAACATCTATATATTCCAATAATTCATCTGTACATTCACATCGTGCACGGTTACCATTTAGTAAATCATTTTCCAAGGTATATCCAGTATAGCACCAAATATTCTTTTTGGGATATTTGTCCTTTACTTTCTTTATAAGAGGTAGGAGTACGCCTTGGTTTTGCTTTTCCATTGGTTCGCCACCCAGTAGAGATAATCCATCAATAAAATCGTGGGAAAGGGCTTTTAGAATTTCCTTTTCCGTTTCCTCAGTAAACGGTTTCCCGTAATTAAAATCCCAAGTAGCCTTATTAAAACAGCCCTTGCAATGGTGTGTACAACCTGATACGAATAAGGAAACCCTGACACCTTCACCGTTAGCAATATCATATTTCTTTATTTCACCATAGTTCATATTATAAATGTAATACCCTTTCTTTTATCTCCTGAGTTCTACCTTGATTCCAATATTGGGTCCCAATATATCCACAGGTTCTTCGGGCAACATTCATCCTATCTTGATTTTGATTACCACATTTCGGACATTCCCAGATAAGTTTACTCCCATCACCTGTTACGATTTGCATTTCACCATCATATCCACAATCTTGACAGTAATCGCTCTTGGTATTAAGTTCTGCATACATAATATTATTATATATAAACTTAATTAACTGCAAAACCGCAGGTATGTTATCCTGCATATTAGGAACCTCAACATAACTTACCGCACCGCCCTGGGAAAGTGCCTGGAACTGGGATTCAAATTGAAGCTTTGTGAATGCATCTATTTCCTCTGAAACATGAACATGATAACTATTCGTTATATAGCTTTTATCCGTAATTCCTTTCACAATGCCAAAACGTTTCTGTAGACATTTTGCAAATTTATAAGTTGTACTCTCAATCGGTGAGCCATAAATACTAAAACCGATATCAGTTTCTTCTTTCCACTTATCACAAGCGATATTCATATATTTCATAACATCCAAAGCAAATGAGGTTGCTTCAGGATCTGTATGTGATTTTCCTGTCATATACTTCGTGCATTCATATAGCCCTGCATAACCAAGTGAAATTGTAGAATAGCCTCCATAAAGTAGAGAATCAATGGTTTCACCTTTTTTCAATCTTGCCAGTGCACCATATTGCCAAAGTATTGGAGCAGCATCAGACAAGGTGCCTTTTAGACGATTGTGGCGACACATCAGTGCTTCGTAACAAAGCTCTAGCCGATCATCAAAGATCTCCCAGAACTTTTGCATATCTCCACCGGATGATAGAGCTATATCAACGAGATTGAGTGTGACAACGCCTTGATTAAAGCGACCATAGAATTTGTAATCACCATTTTCGTCTTTCCACGGGCTTAAAGCACTTCTGCAGCCCATTACCGGAAAGCAGTTACCTTCCTTTAATTCCTTCATCTTCTTTTCGGAAATGTAATCTGGTACCAGCCTCTTCGCTGTACATTTTGCAGCCAGTTCTGTCAGATAATAATAATTCGAATCTTCACTTATGTTATCTTCTTCTAGAACATAGATTAATTTCGGGAACGCAGGGGTTATCCATACACCAGCCTCATTCTTAACTCCCTGATGACGTTGCTTTAATGTCTCTTCAATAATCATGGCAAGGTCTTTTTTCTCTCTTTCATCCTTTGCTTCATTTAGATACATGAAAATTGTTAAGAATGGAGCTTGTCCATTGGTTGTCATTAAGGTAATCACTTGATACTGAATTGTCTGAACACCCTTTGTAATTTCTTTCCGTAGTCTCTTTTCAACAATCTCCTCTATGCATTCATCAGTAGTAATGCAACCTAGCATTTCCACTTCTTCAAGAACTTCTTTATGTATTTTTTCTCTTGATATTTGAACAAATGGTGCTAGATGAGTCAAGCTAATACTTTGGCCTCCATATTGATTACTCGCAACTTGCGCAATAATTTGGGTTGCAATATTACAAGCCGTTGAAAAGCTATGGGGCTTCTCAATTAAGGTATCGCTGATTACTGTACCATTTTGAAGCATATCATCTAGATTAACTAAATCACAATTATGCATATGTTGGGCAAAGTAGTCAGCATCATGAAAGTGAATAATTCCCAAATTGTCTGCCTCTACAATTTTTTCAGGTAAAAGTAATCTCCTTGTGATATCTTTACTTACTTCACCGGCCATATAGTCTCGCTGAACACTATTAACCGTAGGATTTTTATTCGAGTTCTCCTGTTTTATCTCTTCATTATTACATTCAATAAGAGTAAGTATTCTATTATCAGTCGTATTGGCTTTACGCACAAGGGAACGCTGGTAGCGATATCTTACGTAACGTCTTGCCAAGTCAAAAGCACCGGTAGCCATAATCTGATCCTCAACCATATCTTGGACTTCTTCAACAGATACCGCTCTTTGTAGACGATTACATTTAAATTCAACATAATCCGCTATGTCAATAATTTGCTCATCACTTAAAGCTTTTTTTTCACCTGACTGATTCGCTTTTGTAATTGCAGCTATTATCTTTTTGCTGTCAAAAGCTTCTTCCGATCCATTTCGTTTAATAATTTTCATATACTTTATCTCCCTAGTATTTTAGTCTTTAGCTTCTATTATATAATTGAAACATAAAAAAAGCTATTACTTATCCAATTTTAATTTATGGTAATACAAAGAGCCATTACACAAAACTAAGGGCAATGGCTCTTTGAAACAAATATATAAATAATATTCACTTAATATATTTAATCATACACTCTGCTAGTTCCTAATTAAATAATCAAAAGCACTTAAGGCTGCATTTGCTCCTGTACCCATAGAAATAATAATCTGCTTATAGGGACTTGTTGTACAATCTCCAGCAGCAAACACTCCCGGAATATTGGTTGCATTATATTGATCCACCAATATTTCACCCATTCGATTCCGCTCTACGGTATCTCCTAGCCATTCTGTGTTTGGTACTAGACCAATTTGAACAAATACTCCTTGTAATTCGATATGCTTTTCTATACCAGTATCCCGTTCAATATAGGTGATACCATTCACCTTTCCAGAACCGGTAATTTCTTTGGTTTGGACATTCTTTAATACTGTAACATTTGGTAGGCTATATAAACGCTCCTGAAGAACAGAGTCTGCCTTAAGTTCCGGAAGAAATTCTAGAACTGTAACATGCTTTACGATACCTGCAAGATCTATGGCAGCCTCTATACCAGAGTTACCACCTCCGATGACAGCTACTGATTTTCCTTTGTATAGTGGGCCATCGCAATGAGGGCAATACGCAACACCTTTGTTCTTAAATTCCTCTTCACCAGGCACACCTACATTTCTCCAACGTGCGCCAGTAGCCAGAATGACCGTTTTACTTTTAATTGTTGCTCCATTCTCTAATTCTATTTCAATGAAGTCTTTCTTTTCAATTCGTTTTGCCCTATGTGGATAAAGGATATCAATATCATATTCTCTGATATGCTCTTCTAAGCTTTGAGCCAACTTAGGGCCTTCAATGTACTTTACACTGATGAAGTTCTCAATACCTAAGGTATCTCTTACCTGTCCTCCAAACCGATCTGCAACAATTCCGGTTCGTATTCCTTTGCGAGCTGCATAAATTGCCGCACTAGCGCCTGCAGGACCTCCTCCAATTACAAGAACATCCAAAGGCTCTTTACCTTCAAATTGGGATTTATCTGGCGCCAAATCTAATTTTGCCAAGATATCTTCTAAAGTCATACGACCGCTAGCAAAGAATTCCCCATTCAGGTAAATGGATGGTACCGCCATGATATCCTTACTTTCCACCTCATCTTGAAATGCCGCTCCATCTATCATAGTGTGGCTTATGTTTGGATTAAGAACGCTCATGATATTCAAAGCCTGAACCACTTCTGGACAGTTTTGACAACTTAAGCTAATGTATGTTTCAAAATGATACTCATCTTTGATTTGCTTCACCATATCCATCACTCTACCATCCACCTTAGGTTCTCTACCACTAACCTGTAGGATTGCTAGAACGAGAGAGGTGAATTCATGGCCTAAGGGAATACCTGCAAAGATAATCCCTGTATCCTCATCCATACGATTAATACGAAAGCTCGGCGTCCTAGGAAGCTCTGCCTGTTCCATCTTGATACGAGGCGACATGGCAACCAGTTCCTCCACCAGTGCAGTCATATCCTTCGACACTTGATCTTCGCCAGCACTCAGTGTTATTCGGATATCATTTTCCATCAGCTTAAGATACTCGCTTAGTTGATTTTTAATCTCTATATCAAGTATCATTACATCACCCCTTAAATCTTGCCTACAAGATCAAGACTTGGCTTTAAGGTTGTAGCACCTTCTTTCCACTTTGCAGGGCATACTTCATTAGGATTGTTTCTAACATACTGAGCAGCTTTTATTTTATTTACTAGGACATCAGCATCCCTTCCTATATTACCAGCATTAATTTCAACTGACTGAATAACACCGTCTGGATCGATAATAAAGGTACCACGATCAGCCTGCCCTTCTTCTTCGATAAGCACATCAAAGTTTCTACTTAAGGTGTGGGATGGATCACCAATCATGATATAAGTAATCTTACCGATTGTTTCTGAACTATCATGCCATGCTTTGTGTGTGAAATGGGTATCCGTAGATACAGAATAAACTTCAACTCCCAACTCTTTGAAAGTCTCATAATTATTCTGTAGATCCTCTAACTCGGTAGGGCATACGAATGTAAAGTCTGCTGGGTAGAAACAAACAATACTCCACTTACCTTTAAAATCCTCGTCTGTAACCTGAATAAACTTTCCATTGTGATACGCATTTGCCTTAAAAGGTTTTACTTCAGTTCCAACTAATGACATAATATATACCTCCTGATTTAAATTTATTATATTATTATGTTTGAAATAATTGTGTACTTTTTATAAATGATAATAGTAATCATTTCTGTTATTATAATATAGGAATCATTCCTATTTGTCAAGAGGTAAATTTCATTTTTTTAGATTATAAATCTTGTATAGGCAAAAATATCATTCTAGATAGACATATGCCACGGAATTTAACGCATAAAAAAACCGCTATATCAAAAATATGATATAACGGTTTTACATTCATTGCTCAATGAATTAATCTACAGTATAAGGCATTAAAGCAATATGTCTTGATCTCTTAACTGCAACTGTTAAAGCTCTCTGATGCTTTGCGCAGTTACCAGTGATTCTTCTAGGAAGAATCTTACCTCTTTCAGATACATATCTCTTTAATTTATTTACATCTTTATAGTCAATTCCCGCATGTTTCTTATCTGCACAGAATACACATACTTTTCTTCTTCTGTGGCCGAATCTTCTTCTAGGAGAATCTCCTCTATCATTTCTATTGTATGCCATATTATAACCTCCTTATCCGAAATTTTTATCTAGATTAACTGTCTAGTTAAATGGTAATTCTTCGTCTATACCGTCCGGAATATTCATAAAACCATCACCCATTGCCGAGCTTGGTTCGGGTTTAAAATCATTATTAAAACCGCTTTGTCCGTAATTAGATCCATTATTGCTTGCAGCTTTGCTTTCTGCAAACTCAATTTCTTCTAATACAACATCGGTTGTGTAAACCTTTTGTCCTTCTTTATTCGTATAACTACCTGTTTGAATTCTACCAACAGCAGCCATCTTCATACCTTGTCTAAAATACTTTTCCACAAATTCTGCTGTTTTACCAAAAGTAACACAGCTTATAAAATCTGCGGTCTGCTGATCGTTAGCTCTTTTAAATCTACGATCAACTGCTAAAGTAAATCTAGCAACTGCAATTGGATTTTCCCCCTGTGAGTATCTCACTTCAGGGTCTCTGGTCAAACGGCCCATTAATATAGCTTTATTCATTAAAAACTACCTCCCTTTCAATGCGCCTTAGGGGAGAAACTAGCATTACACATCCCGTCTAATGCACAAATATCTGATAACGTTCTCCTTAATGCGAATTCTTTGTTCAATTTCGCTTGGAACAGTTGAATCAGCGTCGAATTGGATGAAATAGTAGTAGCCTTCTTTCATTTTCTGAATTTCATAAGCTAATCTTTTCTTTCCCCAGTCATCAACGTTAGTAACTGTACCACCAAATCTGGTGATGAGTTCTTTAACCTCTTCTAATGTTGCTAATCTGGCATCATCCTCGATTTTTGCATTTACAACTAAGGCTAATTCATATTGATTCATAGTTGCTTGCACCTCCTTTTGGTCTCTGGCTCTTTCTTTCACATTTGGCTCGACGAAGTAATCCATTTGCTTTGAAAGAACAAGGAAAATTTGTATAACATATCACAATTACTTATACTATCATAGTTTGACCAATAAAACAATTGTTTTTTTCCACAATAAATAATATTATTTTCGTCAATTAATGTATTTATATGTCTGATTGAACTAATTATATTTTTACTCATACATTTTCTATAAATTGAGGGTCATTTTTGTAATAATGTTAATATATCCTTAGGTTCCTTATCTTTTGCCATATCATTTTTTATAGCAACAGGTGACAGATTTTAGTTAATATTAAATGAATATGATTATAAATTATCAAACTAAAAACCCTAATTTTGAAATTTGGGCTATCCTTATTTTCTTACACATACAAGGTTTTATTGATACTTCGTGAACTTCTCAATGTAGTTATCAATACAATAATCAATAATCCTTTTCGCTTCCTCTGGATCACCAAATTCATTTACAGCTGTTTCTTTATTCTCCAGCTCCTTATAAACGCTAAAGAAATGGCGCATCTCTGAAAAAATATGACGTGGTAATTCATCAATATGTTTATACATATTAAACATAGGGTCATTGTATGGTATTGCAATAATTTTCTCATCACCCATTCCATTATCTATCATCTTCATAACCCCTATAGGATAGCAACGTACTAACGACATTGGCTCTATTTCTTCTGAACAAACCACTAGTACATCCAATGGATCCAGATCGTCGCCGTAGGTTCTTGGAATAAATCCATAGTTTGCGGGATAATGCGTTGATGTATATAGAATTCTATCTAATATAATTAACCCGGTTTCCTTATCCAACTCATACTTCTTCTTACTACCTTTAGATATTTCGATTACTGCAATAAAATCATCTGGCTTTATCCTATTAGGATTTATGTCATGCCATATATTACTCATTATTGTACCTCTCTTCTAACAGTTTTACATGATATGTTACTAATTTATAACTATAAGTCTCTGATATACTATATTTAATGTTTCGTATGATTTCAAGTGCTATCTTGCACAAATTTGTTTAATTACTGCTAAATATATCATTTTTTAAACAAATAGAATACCTTCTACATTGTAAACCCACTTGATATATCGTACATAGGCTTCTGTCATACCTTTGTCTCTCTAATATATAATGCAAAGAAAATCAGTAAAAAATACTAGTAATTAATAAATGTGACATTTGTAACCTAAGCAATATATTTAATTAAATTAGAGTTGCTTTTATTATTTTTTAATATCCTTAAGATCTTCCATATACATCGAAATCTCACCGCATTTGGGACAAATACTTAAGTTTGGTTTCCCAACTGTATTAAATAATCCTCCCCTTGCTCTAGCTATAACAGTGTCGTAAACCTTATAATTTAGCTTTAGTTTATAATCTTTTTCCATCTTAGTTCCACATCTTAAACAATCTCTTTCCATTTTAAATCACCTCTTTAAATACTGATTCTTTTGAAAAGTTACGTTATTTACATCTAACCCCTCTTCTATATTATTTACAGAGATTTGATTTACATAATATACCTTTTGGCTATTTAATGCAAGTTTCTTTTATAACTATTTAGCATGTAAAATCCTCTAAGCCTGATTTATTAAGGTTTAGAGGATAGCATCTGATCATTACTTACTTGTTTACGGTTAAATGGATTTATGGTATATAAAATCCCTGTTCAATCTTATCCATAAACTATTCACTATAAAATGCTGCTATGTCCGTTCTTCGACTCACCTTACTATCATAGCTTTCTCCTTAATTTTGTTATGTTAACAATAAGTTCAGATATTTAACATCATTTAATATTGTAACATACAAGCAGTTCAAAACATGCAGCTGTTTTTACACAACAAAAAATCTCTAAATCCTTATTTTCAAGGTTTAGAGATTTTCTAACAAAGGCGACAACCAGATTTGAACTGGTGATCAGGGTGTTGCAGACCCATGCCTTACCACTTGGCTATGTCGCCGTATATTATTATCTTCATAGCTATTTTATTATAACAATCCATTTTATATACGTCAAGACCAAAATATTATATTATATAAAACAGATTATTAACTCCCCGAGTAGGGCTCGAACCTACAACCCCACGGTTAACAGCCGTGTGCTCTACCATTGAGCTATCGAGGAATATATTGACTTAATCTACACAAGAAAACGTATACATCCAAGCTTTACAGCTTATTCTAAACAAACCATTTTAGGTCAAGCCCTCGACCTATTAGTAACAGTCAGCTCCATACATTACTGCACTTCCACCTCTGTCCTATCTACCTTGTCGTCTTCAAGG
>JAAYSQ010000178.1 GCA_012523925.1 Clostridiales bacterium | reverse complement strand
GATAAGTGCAACGTGCATTCTAATCTGTTAATCATTGATGCTTAAGGATAAAAAAAGTCAGAAAGGATATGAAAGTATGTACTCATTTGATGTATTGAACACATTTGATCCTGAAATTGCAGAGGCAATTTCCAAGGAAGTTAGAAGACAGAAAGATCATATTGAACTAATTGCTTCAGAAAATTTTGTTAGTCCAGCAATTATGGCTGCGATGGGAAGCCATCTAACCAATAAATACGCCGAAGGATATCCTGGTAAGAGATATTATGGCGGTTGTGAGTATGTAGATATTGTTGAAAAATTGGCAATTGAAAGAGCTATGAAGTTATTCGGATGCACTTATGCCAATGTTCAACCGCATTCTGGAGCTCAGGCAAACATGGCAGTGTTCTTTGCTTTACTTAAGCCAGGGGATACTTTTATGGGAATGAATCTTGATCATGGTGGCCATCTAACTCATGGAAGTAAAGTAAATATGAGTGGTACTTATTTTCATGTTGTTCCTTACGGTGTGGATGAGAAGGGTTACATTGATTACGATGAAGTACGAAGAATTGCCAAGGAATGTAAACCTAAATTAATCGTTGCTGGTGCAAGTGCTTATGCTAGAAAGATTGATTTTAAGTTGTTTAGAGAGATTGCAGATGAAGTAGGTGCTTATCTTATGGTGGATATGGCACATATCGCAGGCTTAGTGGCTGCAGGATATCATGAGAGCCCAATTCCATATGCTCATGTAACAACGACGACCACACATAAGACTTTAAGAGGTCCTAGAGGAGGAATGATCCTTTCCAGTGAGGAGTTTGCTAAGGAGCACAAGCTTAACAAATCCATATTCCCAGGTATCCAAGGTGGTCCTTTAATGCATGTTATTGCAGCGAAAGCAGTTTGCTTTAAAGAAGCCCTAGATCCTAGTTTTAAAGATTATGCAAGAAGAATAGTAGAAAATGCGCAAGCTTTGGCAGAGGGCTTAATAAAGCGTGGTTTTCATTTAGTATCTGGAGGAACGGACAACCATTTAATGTTGGTAGATCTTCAGAATATGGGAGTTACCGGTAAAGATGCAGAAAAACTACTAGAGACCGCTAATATTACTTGTAATAAAAATACCGTACCTGATGATCCTACATCTCCTAATGTTACCAGCGGAATACGTTTAGGTACCGCAGCAGTAACAACAAGGGGAATGAATGCAGAAGATATGGATATCATAGCAGAGGCTATCTATTTATTAATCAAGGATGTGGATAAGAATAAGAGTAAAGCCATGGAAATGGTGAAATCCTTAACTGAGAAATATCCATTATATTAATCTTAAGAAATATTAATTTAATATTAAAAATTATAATTGCATTAAACAAACAATAGATGAGTGACTAGAACATTATATAACAAGTCAAGTCACAAAAGAGCAAGCAAATTTGTAGCCGAGAAGTTAAATCCTTTCTAGGCTATAATTTGCTTGCTCTTTTGTTATTTATAATGCTTTTAGTTTCTAATTTTACCAAGTAAAATTAAGTACAGAGTTTGAATATTTTAGTGTTGTTATAAATCATACTATTTTGTATTCAGCATTTGGTATCGGTGTCATTTTTATTATTTGTATCACTTAAATCACTATGGGCTAGAATAGTCCCCAAGGTATCTCCTAACTGAGTAAATATGGCAGCTAATAAAGCTACTTCTTCTTCTAAGTAACATTCAGTAATCTTACAGGCTAATGCAGTGATGGAAGCAACTAGTTCACAAGATCTCATAATTTTCACCTCAATAAAATATATGCTCAATCGGTAAAAATGTAAATGTAAAAGCAGCCCTTTCATAAATCTTTATGATAGAGGACTGCCTAACTTAAATCAATATGTCATATTTTGCTAGATTTTTAGTCTACTTCAGATAAGTTTTTATCTAATAATTTGTAATAACATCTAGTACCGAAAATGATGCCAACGATAAATACGCCAGTTATACAGACATATTTTACAATTTTTGTTACATCGACGTTGACTGTAACAGAAGAACCCTTGCCCTTAGGGGTGCAGCAGTCTCTAATCATAATTAAAACCTTCTTTCTTGCATTCTAAATTATCCTACATAGTTTTTATTATTCCACGATTTGGGAAAATATGTGTCCTTATAATCAAGTTCCTCTCAAAATAGGGAACTTTGGTCTTTATGTATATTCTATTCAATTTGGTAGATGCTTCTACTCTTATTTTAATCGAAATCATTGTATAGTCAAGCAAACATTTTAATAGATAAAAATTCTTGTATAACATGCCAATTGTGATAAATAGCAAGATGTTATGACAGGATGGCTATAAAGTTTCATTTGTCCAATTTCGTCATTTAAGGTATACTATTAGTAGTTGATTTGAAAATGGTATGTCATTAATGGTATACAACCTAACGATTAATAAATGCAAATGTTGTTTACCATTATATTGTCACGCCTAAAGAAAGTTGGATAATAATGTCGAAAAGTTTGTATATTGCAGAGAAGCCCAGTGTTGCAAGGGAGTTTGCTAAAGCACTTAAAATAACTGGCAGGAATCAGAATGGTTATATTGAATCGGAGAATGCCATTATTACCTGGTGTGTGGGACATTTGGTAACCATGAGCTATCCTGAAGCCTATGATCCTGCTTTGAAGAGATGGAGTATGGCTTCATTACCATTTCTACCCAAAAAATACCGTTATGAAATTATTCCAAATGTTAAAAAACAATTTGAGATAGTAAAAGGGTTGCTGAATCGCAAGGACGTAGACAAGATATATGTCTGCACGGACTCTGGGCGGGAAGGAGAATATATATACCGTCTGGTAGAACAGGAAGCAAAGGTCCCTGATACAAAGGAAAAAAGAAGGGTATGGATAGATTCACAAACTGAGGAGGAAATCTTACGAGGTATTCGAGAAGCGAAGCCATTGTCTGATTATGATAATTTGGCCGATGCTGCTTATCTACGTGCACAGGAAGACTACCTTATGGGAATTAATTTCTCCCGGGCACTTACACTGAAGTATGGAAATGGGGTTCAAAGATTTTTAAATACAAAGAAATGGTCGGCGATTTCTGTAGGGCGTGTTATGACTTGTGTTCTTGGAATGGTTGTTCGTAGAGAACGAGAAGTACGTGATTTTGTAAAAACTCCATTCTATAGAGTAATGGCACAGGTTAAAGTGGGTGATACAGATTTCCTAGGCGAGTTCCGTGCTGTAGAAGGATCAAAGTATTTTAATTCACCACTTCTTTATAAGGAAAATGGCTTTAAAGAAAAAACTTCAGCGGTACATATGATTGCAGAGTTGGCAGGAGAATATCCTGCGGTAAATAATGATGGAACATGGAATTGGCAAGGTAAAGATACCCCTATATCACAGTTACTGGCTGAAGTTATTAAGGTAGATAAGAAGAAGGAGAAAAAGAATCCTCCATTACTCTTTAACCTGGCAGAACTTCAGAACGAATGCTCTAAGAATTATAAGATTAGTCCTGATGAGACCTTAAAAATAACCCAGGAACTATATGAGAAAAAAATGGTTACTTATCCAAGAACGGATGCAAGAGTTCTATCTACAGCGGTGGCTAAAGAAATACGGAAAAATATCCAGGGACTACAGGGATTGAACATGGTAAGGGGCTTTGTCACGGAGATTATAGAGAGTGGTTCCTACAAGGGGATTGCAAAGACAAGGTATGTCAATGACAAGCAGATTACGGACCATTATGCAATCATACCTACTGGTCAGGGGATTGAAAATCTACGTACTCTTTCCCATACGGCGATCCGCGTTTATGAATCAATTGTAAGACGTTTCTTAAGTATATTTTTCCCCGCGGCGGTTTATCGTAAGGTGGGGGTTACCGTCAAAATAGGTAGTGAAAGTTTCTTCGCCTCCATGCGAATGCTTGAATCGGAAGGTTATCTAAAGGTATTAGGTGGTGCGAAGACAAAATCTTCAAATAAAACAAATGATAGAAATGATTCTGATGATAAAAAAAATTCCGATGAAGGGGAAAGTGAGAAAGACACTGAGAAGGAATTACTTGCTGCTTTAATGAATTTGCGAAAAGGTAAAATGCTTCCGGTGAATGCCCTAAATATCAAAGAAGGCGAAACAACACCTCCGAAAAGATATAATTCGGGTTCCTTAATCCTTGCTATGGAGAATGCTGGACAACTGATAGAAGATGAGGAACTGCGTGCACAGATTAAAGGAAGTGGTATTGGAACCAGTGCCACAAGAGCAGAAATCCTTAATAAATTGGTCAAGATTAATTATCTAAGCCTGAACAAGAAAACACAGATAATTACACCGACACTTTTGGGTGAACTTATCTATGAAGTGGTGAACAGCTCCATAAAGTCCCTTCTAAATGCAGAACTCACTGCCAGTTGGGAGAAAGGCTTAACCTATGTAGCAGAAGGACAAATAACCAAGGAGGAATATACATCCAAGTTGGAAGGCTTTGTAGCTAGAAGGGTAGAAGGTGTAAAAGCATTAAATAACCAGACAATGCTAATGAAGGCATTCCAAGAGGTGGCATCTTACTATAAAAAATAAATAGTTTATAGCACTGAGGATGGGGTTAAATGCTTTGATATTAATATATTAAAAAGGAAATGACTAGATCATGCGAAATTGTGGTAGTAGTTTATACAATCGCATAAATTTATAATACATATAAAAACTTGGAAGAAGGTTATGGAATGACAGAACATATTGGAATTCAATCATTATTTGATTTAAAGCAAACTATTGCAGCAGAAGTATTTAAAGGCTGTACCTACCCTTGGGAGGTATTAAGTAAGATTAAAAGTGCAATCATAGAAATAGGTAAAACTTTACCGGAAGAGGAATATAAGAAGGTAGGCGAGGATGTTTGGATTGCAAAATCAGCAAAAGTAGCACCGACTGCCAGTATAAACGGACCGGCTATCATCGATAAGGATGCTGAGATACGGCATTGTGCATTTATTCGCGGAAGTGCAATTGTAGGAGAGGGTGCTGTTGTAGGTAATTCAACAGAGCTTAAGAATGTTATCCTTTTTAATAAAGTACAAGTACCTCATTATAATTACGTTGGTGATTCAATTCTTGGATATAAGTCCCATATGGGAGCCGGCGCTATAACCTCCAATGTAAAATCTGATAAAACGCTTGTAACGGTGAGAATTTCAGGAGAAAAACTGGAGACAGGACTTAAGAAATTTGGGGCAATCTTAGGAGATTATGTCGAAGTTGGCTGCAATAGCGTATTAAATCCTGGTACTGTAATAGGGAGAAACTCCAATATTTATCCTCTATCTATGGTTCGGGGATATGTTCCGGAAGGAAGTATTTATAAGAAAGCTGGAGAAATAGTTACCAAACTATAATATTTTTCTAAAAAGGTATGGACTTATCCTTGTTTTTATGCGAAAATATGTGAAGTAAATAACAATATCTAAATTCCAAATTATTATCTACTGCCTATTTCAATATTATCAATCTTAAATGATTGTATGAATGAGTTAAATGCATTTCTGTTATAGGTAGCGTACATATTTGTTATTTCGTTAATAGCAAGCTTTTTGGCATTCGATTCCTGAATGACTTATCGCTTTTTTAAAAAAGTGTTAGTCCGAAGGAGCTTTCGTTTGTCCATTTCGCTTGTTTAATAATAAGGGAATGCAGAAATTCTGTAGTCCCTTGCAGTTATGGCAAACGAGGAATTATTAATGTTATCATCTATAATTTCTATATATCCGTTTGCGTAAACTCTATTTACAATAGAAAAATGTAAAGCGATACTATGCAAATTGAAAGGAGTTTCAACAACATGATTTATTCACACGAAGTAAAAATGATGTGTCCGGTTGCACAAGGTGTTAACCACGGTGCAGCACCAATTCCGGAAGAAGCAAAATGGGTAAAATCCAAAGAAGTGAAAGATATCTCCGGTTTTACACATGGTGTTGGCTGGTGTGCACCTCAGCAGGGAGCATGTAAATTAACTTTAAATGTTAAAGATGGTATTATTCAAGAGGCTCTTGTTGAGACAATTGGATGTTCTGGTATGACTCACTCTGCTGCTATGGCATCTGAGATACTGCCAGGCCTAACAATTTTAGAAGCTTTAAATACAGACTTAGTATGTGATGCTATTAACACAGCTATGAGAGAATTGTTCCTACAGATTGTATATGGTAGAACACAGAGTGCGTTCTCTGAAGGTGGTCTTGTAATTGGTGCTGGTTTAGAGGATTTAGGAAAAGGACTTCGCAGCCAAGTAGGTACTATGTACGGTACTTTAGAAAAAGGTCCTCGCTACCTTGAGATGGCAGAAGGTTATGTAACAGGTATCGCTCTTGATGAGGATAATGAAATCATCGGTTATCAATTCGTTAGCTTTGGTAGAATGATGGACTTCATCAAAAAAGGCGATGATCCAGCTACAGCATATGAGAAGTCTAAGGGAGAATATGGACGTGTTGCAGATGCTGTGAAAATCATTGACCCGAGACACGAATAGTAAAGGAGGATACATACGATGGCTTTATTTGAATCATATGAAAGAAGAATAAATCAAATTAATGCAGTATTAGATAAATACGGCATTGCTTCCATAGAAGAAGCGCAGCAGATTACAAAGGATGCTGGCCTTGATGTTTATAACATGGTGAAAGAAATCCAACCAATCTGCTTCGAAAATGCATGCTGGGCTTATATTGTTGGTGCAGCAATTGCAATTAAAAAAGGTGCTAAAAAAGCTTCTGAAGCGGCTGCAGCAATCGGTGAAGGCCTACAGTCTTTCTGTATTCCAGGTTCTGTAGCGGATCAGAGAAAAGTTGGTTTAGGTCATGGTAACCTTGGTAAGATGTTACTAGAAGAGTCTACTGAATGCTTCTGTTTCTTAGCAGGTCATGAGTCCTTCGCAGCAGCTGAAGGTGCAATCGGTATTGCACAATCTGCAAACAAAGTAAGAAAGAAACCTTTAAGAGTTATCTTAAATGGTTTAGGTAAAGATGCTGCACAGATCATCTCTCGTATCAATGGATTTACTTTTGTTGAGACAGAGATGGATTATGCTACTGGCCAAGTTAAGGAAGTATTCAGAAAAGCTTACTCCAAAGGCGATAGAGCAGCAGTTAATTGCTATGGTGCAAATGATGTATCTGAAGGTGTTGCAATCATGCACAAGGAGAATGTTGATGTATCCATCACTGGAAACTCAACTAACCCTACAAGATTCCAGCATCCAGTTGCAGGTACCTATAAGAAAGAACGCCTAGAGCAGGGTAAAAATTACTTCTCAGTTGCTTCCGGTGGTGGTACTGGTAGAACTCTACATCCAGACAACATGGCAGCAGGTCCTGCTTCCTACGGTATGACTGATACAATGGGTAGAATGCACTCTGACGCTCAGTTTGCAGGTTCCTCTTCCGTTCCAGCTCACGTAGAGATGATGGGCTTGATCGGTATGGGTAACAACCCTATGGTTGGTGCTACCGTATCTGTTGCAGTTTCAATCGAACAGGCTGCAGATGCAGGTAAATTCTAAGATTTACGACTAATATAATAAATAAAACTTATGACACCTCATTGAACATTGTTCTTTGAGGTGTTTATTTTTGGGTTTATTCTGCAGCTTGTCATTTTTTATATCTTGTGGTTGTTTTTGCAGCTTCAAAGTAGATTCTATTGCGTGTAATGACTCTGTTGGAAGCAGGGGGCGGTTTACTATTTAAAAAAATCTCGAACAATTTCACCTAATCTAATGGACATTTTGCAGTAAAATCCAAACTTATAGGGACTAAAAAATACCATTTATCCACATTATCAACATTATAGTGTGGATAATTTACAAAAATATCCAATAGATGAGCTTGGATCCAATACATATTTTGGATTGGCTAAAACATAGGCTTCTCAAGATGCGTTACAAGGACTGCTACTGGAGCTTACACAGATGAATTGGCTTTAATCCCAAGGTCATTCATGAATAAAATGATTGGACGTTGTTCTGATTTATTTTAAATGATATTTCCATCCTTTATGAAAAATGTTATAATTTAATTCGTTATTAAGTGGAACTTCTTTCTTTATCGTTATATAATATGGACAGAGTAAGTTCGTATTAATTGACGAATTTAAATTGTAAAATACATGTTGGAGGATATAAGATGTCGTTATTTATTGAACTTTTAAAAGTGGTTATTCTCGGTATTGTTGAGGGGATTACCGAATGGCTGCCAATCAGCAGTACCGGTCATATGATTTTAGTAGAGGAATTTATTCAGCTTAATGCCAGTGCAGAGTTTAAAGAGATGTTTTTTGTCGTTATACAATTGGGTGCTATTATGGCAGTAGTACTTTTGTATTTTCACAAGTTAAACCCATTTGCCCCAAGTAAATCAAGGCAGGAAAAACGAGATACAATGCATATCTGGTATAAAGTAGTTGTTGGTGTAATTCCAGCAGGTGTACTAGGAGTTTTATTTGATGATTGGTTGAATGAGCGTTTTTATAATTATCAAACTGTAGCTATCACGTTAATTCTTTATGGTATATTGTTTATCATTATCGAGAATCGGAATAAGGGAAAGGAAGAGAAGATTAGTAGTTTTCATGAGCTTTCATATAAAACTGCATTCCTTATCGGTGTATTTCAAGTACTATCCCTAATACCTGGCACCTCCCGGTCAGGAGCTACCATATTAGGGGCTATTATACTTGGTACCTCACGTTCCATAGCAGCGGAATATTCTTTCTTTCTATCCATTCCCGTTATGTTTGGAGCAAGCGCCTTAAAGCTATATAAGTTTGGTTTTGAATTTAGCGGAATGGAGATTGGTATTCTGCTTACTGGTATGGTAGTTGCTTTTGTAATATCTTTATTAGCAATTCGTTTCTTGATGATCTATATTAAAAACAATGATTTTAAAGCCTTTGGCTGGTATCGTATTGTCTTAGGTATACTTGTGCTAGGATACTTTTTATTTCTTGGTTAATTAGATAAGCGCGGTTATAGGGCAATATAGAAATGTCTTAGGAAAGAATATTATTGAAGAAGTTGTAAGATATAAACTATAATAAGATATGAACTATAATAAAGTAAGATATAAGCAATAAATTGTAGGTAATGGATAATAGGAAAAGGGTTGGTGCTAATATTGATCTGCATCAACCCATTTTTATAACCCATTTTATATTCTAAGATATATGAAGAAGTAATACTACAAAGATTCCTTTATTCATATTGTAGAATTCTTATGGGAGAATCCTTGTGAGTATATTGAAGAAGCATTATCTTGTATTAACGGTCTCTTGCAGGCATTTCGGGAGGGATATCCGGAGTTGCACTGGTTCTGTTTGGCTGTTGAAACTCTGTGTTTGGATTATTCTTTATTTCCATTTCATTATTTGTATTTTTATTAGCTCCGGTTCTCTTGGTTGGAGTACCTTTGTTATTTTCCATATTATTATACATTACTCTATGCTCCCTTCGTGTGATTTCTAGTAGTATTATCTGCAAATATTCGATTTGTATTCAGAACAGTATGAAGCTTAGTGCATCAGATTAATATGATTATATTTTAACTTCGTTCACATATGCGGAAGCGCTTAATCTTTACAGGAATTGCAGAGCAAATTCCTTATAGAATAAAAGGATACGTACCATTACGTATCCCTTTCTAATTGAAAGATTAAAATTGTCTTATTGTCCTTCCTCATCAGCTTCTTCAACAATCTTTTCAAGAACATTAATGAGGTCGTGAATGTTGTATAATTCAACATCCCTTTCTAAGATAGCATTTTTTAAATCAACGGATAGTGTCTCGAATTTATCCTTGATTGCCGGAGCTACATATGACATATAATCACCTCGTAATAAGTTTAACCGAAAATTGTGTTCATAATTCATTAAATTGAGGTGTTTCTTTTTATTATATTGATGAATATTTCTTTTTGATTTTCATATCAAAAAACAACCAGACTCCTATGGGAAGCAGTAAGAAACTGATCCATTGAGAAGTGGATAGATTAAGAAAAAAGCCTCGTATGATGTCCCCGCGAAGAAATTCGAAGGTAAAACGCATAATGGCATAATATATAACATAAAGTCCAATTACCTTACCAGGTTTACGCTCTGTTTTTTTGGCATAAAACAGCAGAATAATGCCAAAAGAAAGATTACTTGCACTTTCGACTAATTGAATTGGAAACAATGGAATTCCATTTGGTGCAACAGGAGAGTGCTCAAAAATAATATGTAAAAGGCCCTCATAATTGATTCCGTAACAACACCCAGCAAAGAAACATCCGATACGACCAAAGCTATGGATAATAGGTATGATTGGCGCAAAAAAATCCAACATTTTGATAGTATTTAGATTGTATTGCCGGCAGTATATATAAAAACCAATTGCAGCCCCAATAAAACCTCCGTAGAAAACAAAACCTCCAGTAAGAAGTTGATAGAAATTATTAATATCGGATACTAAAACATCCCAATTTTTAATTATTTGAGGAAGTGTTGTAAGAATATAGAGCAGTTTTGCTCCAATGACCAATCCAATTCCTGCATAGCAGGAAGCAAATATTATGTCATCTTTTTTGAAATTATTAGATTTATGCCTAGCTATTGCAATTCCAATGCCTATAAATAAACCAAGGACGATCATTAAGCCATACATAGCAATGGTTTTGCCAAATATAGTGATTGTTGGTAGCATCCCTATCCTCCTATATGAATATACGAAAAAAGAGCTCATGCAGGAAAGTCGCAAAAGCCCTTTACGTTAACTACATTAATAATATTATTATGCTAAGCTAGCAATTAAGCCTACGCACGCTATACATGATAGAAATGTTAATGCGCATAACGCAAGGCCTATGATACTTAATACAACGCCTGCTTTAGCTTTACCATCGTTAGGATTTTCTTTCTTAGCTTGGATACCAAGAATAAGGCCAATGATAGCAAGGATTATGCCTAGGAATGCATAAGTTCCAAAGAAAATAAATACTAAACTGATAATGCCAAGCACAAGTGAAGCCGTAGCTTTGCCATTACTTCTGTTCTCCATATTACGAGTCCTCCCTATTATACTTAATTAAAATCAAATAGAAATAATTCCTTGATTTGCCATTTATTATAATAAAAAATGACATTTATGTCAATTATTTTATTTAATTTTTATAAGATGTATTAATATTATATGAAGAATATGAAAAAAATATAAACAGAATATGTGTTTAATTATAAAATTTTGTAAGCAGGCAAAACGAAATGTCTTTATTAATATAATTTGCAAACTTCTATTTAAAAGGGGAATAAGTATAAACTTTAGTTATAATTTTATCATTGATGAATTAAACTTATTATGATAGGATGGAATAGGAGATTTACCTATTAATAACAGTTAGGAGGATTTGAATGTCAGATTATAAAAATCATGAAGGCGATAACGGGCTAGAGCAAACGCAGCAAGCAAACAATCATATGCCTCAACAAGAGAATGAGCTACAGAACAGTCTTCATAGTGAACATAACAATGGAGCAGGATCACAGTTTGAACCACAAAACAGATCAGCGAGTGAACAGCAGCATCCCCAATATGAACAGATGCAGGAACGCTATGAACAGCCAGGGCAGCGATTTGAGCAGCCACAACAGCCGATATATCAAGAGCCACAGCAATATCAACAACCAAATTACCAATATCATCAACCAATGCAACCAGAGGAAGCTCCAAAAAGTAATGGTTTAGCGATTGCTTCTTTGGTACTTGGTATCATTAGTTTTTTATTATCTTGTTTACCTTTCCTACCAATTATAACTTCTATTGTAGGTCTGATTTTAGGTATTGTTAGTATAAAGAATAAAAAAGGCGGAAAGGGTATGGCAATTGCTGGCATAATTTTATCAGGTCTTTCCTTGCTTTTTGGTATTCTTGTTGTTATTGGAATTGGAGCCTTATTTAGCAACGAATCGTTTTTGGAGGAATTCTATAAAGGTTACTACGGTGGCATGCATGAAGAATTTGAATACTTCAAAGAATTTGATTCTATTTATTAGTAAGATAAGAGTAATATAGAAAGAAAGATGAATTATATTCTTGCTTTCTCGAAGATAATAAAGCGTATCAGAACATTTTATTATAAAGTGGGATGTTTTGATACGCTTATTTTATGGTGTAAGGTATGGAATAAAATTACGTACGATTAGATAAACTGCAAGCAGGATGCCAAGTATTTGATAAAAAGAGGATTTTCTAGGTAATAAATAAATTCTCTTTCCAAAACTGTATGCCACCAACTCGATATAGGCACCCAGGCAAAAAAGTAGCAATAGTATGGGAACTATATTAAAACGGAGAGAAGTAAGAAGCTTTCCGTGAAGCAAAGCGGAGATACTTCGCGTGTTTCCACAGGCGGGACAATAGATATCATATAGTGTAAAGAATGGACAGGCTGGTAGTTGGAATGCAAGATGTATAAGCCAATCCCTTTGTGCAACGATAAGTAGAATAGCAATGGGGATTATGACAGTTAACAACTTTAATCCAAAGCAATGCCTTTTGTTATGCCCTTCTTTGCTCTGTGGGTCCACAGATTGTTTAGATGATTTTAATTTCTTGTCTTGTTTTTGTTTGTATTCTAGCATTATATTATATTCTCCAATATTAATATAAATAAATTTATATAGATGCTATAGTCAAGCGGGCTTGGTCAATGTATCTAATTGGATTAGTTTACCTCTACCGTGGATTATAGCACGGTAAAAGGGATATTTCCAATGTAATCTTCATTTTATTTGCTCTTGTGATAAAAAAAGGAATGATATATAATATTAAAAACTATCCCGCGAAGGGATAAAAATAATAATATACGCCACTTTATAGCAAGGATTTCTATCGTAATGAAATATATATGATATGGTGAAATATTCGTGCTACTAACAATTAGAGAATAGGAGATCCTACAGAAAGGTTTGATTATATGACTAGACAAGAATTTGATGCACTAATAAAAGAAAAAGTTGTAATACTAGACGGAGCCACCGGCAGTAACCTTCAGCAACGGGGGATGCCTTCTGGAGTAAGTCCAGAAAAATGGATAATGGAAAATCCAGAGGTGTTTATAGGACTACAGGTAGAGTATCTGGAATCGGGTTCGGATATCCTTCTAGCTCCTACATTTACTTCCAACCGAATTAAATTGGCAGAGTATGGTTTGCAGGAGCAGATTGCGGAAATAAATCATTCCTTGGTTAAATTGTCAAAGGAGGCTATTCAAAGATATCGTGAGAAGATGAGCAGTAGAAGAGATATCTACATTGCTGCGGATATGTCAATGACTGGTGAACAGGTGTATCCTCTGGGTACCCTTACCTTTGAAGAATTGGTAGAGGTATATAAAGAGCAAGTTGGCTATTGTATTGATGCTGGGGTGGATTTGATTATCGTTGAAACCATGATGAGCTTACAAGAATGTAGAGCAGCCTTACTTGCAGTAAAGGAAACCTGTGATCTTCCGATTATGGTATCTCTTACTTTTGAAGAAAGTGGTAGGACCCTTTATGGAACGGATCCTAAGACAGCCGTTATTGTATTACAAAGCATGGGGGCAGATGCAATCGGAATTAACTGTTCCACGGGGCCGGATCGAATGCATAATGTACTACGTCAGATGAAGGAATATGCTCATATCCCGATTCTTGTAAAGCCCAATGCAGGAATTCCTAAACTAATGGAAGGTCAAACTATTTTCCCGATGCAAGCAGATGAGTTTGCCGATGCTATGAAGCAAATGGTTCTTGAAGGAGCAAATTTGGTAGGAGGATGCTGTGGATCAACTCCGGAACATATCAGGCAAATGGTGGAAAAGGTAAAAGATCTTAAACCACAATCTCCTTGCGGTAAAGTGATTGGAGCCGTGACCACGGAGAGAAGCACCGTAGAGATTCCATTGGATGGACATTTTATCATTGTGGGTGAGCGAATTAATCCTACTGGAAAGAAAGCGATGCAGGAAGAACTTCGGGTAGGCGATCTTACCATAGTATCTCAAATGGCGAATGAGCAAACGGAACTGGGTGCAGAAATTCTGGATATCAATGTGGGAATGAATGGTATTGATGAGAAGGAAACCATGATTGAGGTATTATACCAAGTTCTTCAGACGACGGAAGTACCATTAAGTATCGATACCAGTGATCCAGAAGTTATGGAGGCAGCACTTCGTATATATCCAGGAAGAGCATTAATTAATTCCATTTCCTATAAGGAAGGACAATATGAGAAGTTGCTTGCTATGGCAAAAAAATATGGAGCAATGTTTATTTTACTTCCGCTTTCTGACAAAGGTATGCCAAAGGATATGGAGGAAAAACGTAATATTATCCATACCATTCTAGATGCTGCTTTGGCACAAGAACTTTCTAAGGAAGATATAATTGTTGATGGTTTGGTGACAACCCTAGGTGCTGATCCAAACGCTGCATCAGATGCCTTAAATACCATTCGTTATTGTAAGGAAACATTGGGGTTAGCAACGACCTGTGGTTTATCCAATATTTCTTTTGGAATGCCGGAACGCCAATTTATCAATAGTACTTTTCTTGCTTTTGCTATTCAGGCAGGACTAACTATGGCGATTGCAAATCCATCCCAGGATTTAATTATGAATACTGCACTAGCTTCTGACCTCATCTGTGCTAAAGAAGCATCTGCAGATAGATATGTTACTAATGTTAGAAAAATGCAGGTATCTCCTAAGGGAGAAAGTAAGCAAGTTCCTAGTGCGAATAATACTGGAATGTCGAATGAAGTTGGAACAGAGCAAGCTTCTCAAGGAGTGGAAGTAGATTTGCCTCAATCAGTAACAAATAATCCGATTTATGAGGCTGTAGTTAAAGGTAATAAAAAGAATATAGTATCCCTACTGGAAAAGGAATTGGAGAAAGATAATAAACCGGAAGTGATTTTAGATTCCATCTTAATTCCTGCTATAACGGAAGTAGGCCGCCTCTATGATAAACAGATATATTTCTTGCCACAGTTAATTGCAGGAGCAAAGGTAATGGAGGATGCAGTTGCCTACCTGGAACCATTGCTTCAAAATGATAAGCAGGGTGTCAATAAGGGAACGATCATAATCGCCACAGTTGCTGGTGATATCCATGACATTGGTAAAAATCTTGTTAGTTTGATGCTTAAGAATTATGGATATACAGTAATCGACTTAGGTAAGGACGTATCTACAGAGGATATTATTACTAATGCGAAAGAGCTAGATGCAGATATCATTGCAGTTTCAGCTCTTATGACAACAACGATGACAGAGATGGAGCGTATCGTAAAGAAAGTTAAAAGCGAGGGGCTTCGTACGAAAGTCATTATTGGTGGTGCAGCAGTTACAGAAAGTTACCGTTTAGAAATTGGAGCGGATGGATATTCCGAGGACGCGCAATCAGCAGTAAAGCTAGTTAATCGTCTGATGGGGCAGTAATTTGTCTTTAATAAAAGAATATTATTATGTAATAAAATCACCTAATATGCACCTTAGATTCAATTAATAATCTAAGGTGCTTTTTTCTTGCCCTTTTAATGCTTTAATTAAAATGAAATCATCTCTGTTAAGCATTATTTAGAAGTTAGTATTATTAATTAGTAATAATATTTAGTTGCAATTTTTACATATATTATCTATTTATACCATAATGACATTCAATAATAATTTATCGAAAAACGATAAAAAGTTATTGACATTCAGAATAGGTTATAGTATTTTATAAGGAGAAGAAAGAATGTATTATAGGAGGAATAACAGATGAAGAAAAATCCCATTGTGATATTTACCAAGTATTTACTTGATTTTATGTTCTTTGCAGGAGTGTTAGTATGTGTAACGGTTCCATGGCTGTTTAAATTGGCAGGAAAGTTCTTTAAAATTTTCCGAGATTACTATATTCCTTATAGCATTATTTTTATGCTCGCAGGAGTATTTGCATTGATCATACTTTGGAATCTTCGCAAGATGTTTGACACAGTAGTTCGTGAAGAACCTTTCGTCAGGGAGAATGTGATCTCTTTAAAACGCATGGGTGCTTGTGCTTTCGTAATAGCAATTTTGATGTCAATTCGTTTGTTCTTTGTTGTGACACCGGCAGCCTTGGTTCTAGTAGCTGTATTCTTAATTGCAGGATTATTTTCCATAGTGCTTTCCCAGGTGTTTGATCAGGCAGTTACTTATAAACAAGAGAACGACTTGACGATATAGGGGGGCTGGAAATGATAGTAGTGAATTTAGATGTAGTAATGGCGCAAAGAAAGATAGGCTTGACCGAATTAGCAGAACAGGTGGACATTACCATGGCGAATTTATCTATACTTAAGAATAATAAGGCGAAGGCGATTCGATTTACCACTTTAAATGCTATATGTAAGGCATTAAATTGCCAGCCTGGTGATATTTTGGAGTATGTGGAAGAGGAAGAAACATGATGAACCTAGATTTAGAAGTTAGAAAGAAATGAATGTATTTAAAGAAAGGAATGTATTTATGGAGAAACAATATAAACCTCATTCATCCATTCATCAAGAGAAACATTTGAATATTGATCAGGAAGCAAATGTGAATTATATGGGAGAGGAAAGTTATAAGCTAGAGACAGTTTCGCCCCTACTTAAGAAAGTACGGGAAAACTTTAATGTTTTTGGAAGTATTAGTATCATTTTTGGAGGAGCATTTGCTTTTTTATTCTATAAAGCCGGAATAGGTCTCAATATTTTCTTATTTACATTAATAATGATTGGATTATTGGTACTAGTAATGAAAGGGCTATCCATACCAATTAAGAAGTCAACTGTAGGTTACTATGTTGCCAGTGCTTTACTGGGGCTATCAACCATGCTGACGAATCACGGTGGCTTGCAATTCCTTAATGTCATTGGTATCTTATTTCTTTTGGATTTATCCCTGCTTCATCAATTCCAAGAGGAGGAAGGTTTCGATTTTCTAAGGCATTTTGGTAGGATGTTTGGATTGCTTTTCAAAAGTATTGCTTCCATAGGAATGCCTTTTGCAGATGGAATTTCTTTTTTAAGAAAAAGCAAGCTGATAAAGAACAATCGTACTATTAGTATTATCCTTGGATGTATTATTGCTTTGCCTATTCTATTTATCGTTATGGCACTTTTGTCCAATGCGGATCTTCTATTTGGAAATATTACAGAGAAAATCTTTTCCTTTATTTTTTCTCCAAATATCATTAATGTTGTATTGCTTTTTGTATTTGGTTTTCTTGCATGTTATGCAATCATATGTGGTGCTGCCAAATACGGCACAAGAGAGAATGTGAAAGCAAGAGCCAAAGAAGACCCTGTTATAGCGATTACCGTAATATCCTTGGTTACAGCGGTATATATCCTGTTTTGTGGAATTCAGATTGTCTACCTGTTTTCTAATGGTTTGTTTGTATTGCCGCAGGAATTTACCTTTGCTGAATATGCGAGAAGGGGCTTTTTCGAATTGCTTGCAGTCACAGTGATTAATATCGTACTTATTGTTATCAGCACGGCTCTATTTCGTGAACATAAAATGCTAAAAGCTTCCCTAACGACTATGACAATATGTACCTATATTATGATTGCTTCTGCAACTTATCGTATGATTCTTTATATTGATGCCTACCATTTGACATTTTTAAGGCTTATCGTACTTCTCTTCTTATTGATTGATGCCTTTATATTGGCGGGTGTTATAGTATCCGTTTATCGTAAAGGGTTCCCTTTGTTTGGCTATTGTGTAACGGTTACAGCTGTTTTTTATATTATATTTTCCTTTAGTAGACCAGATAACTTTATTGCCACTTATCACATCAACAATAAAGAAGAGATTACTATGGAAGATATAATATTTTTAACCAAGGAGCTATCATATGATGCGGCCCCAAAAGTTATACCATACTTTATTGACCCAGTGAATTGGGAAACTGCTTCAAAGAATTATGAAATTACAAATGACTGGTATAATTGGAATATTCCATCCAAATGGGATGAATATTTTGAAGAGTACTATCAGGGCATAATCGATATGAACGCAGAAAGAGGAATCCGGAATTTCAATTACTCTAACTATAATGCTGCTAAATATGTTAAGAGGCATGTTAATGATTAGAGGATAAGCCTATTGTTGATTTCCAAAGGAGACGTTTGATTTTTGAATAATTGAGAATACTCTAACTAATTAGAAAGGGAAATAATAGTATTTATTATTTTCTTTTCTAATTATTATGTTATAATCACATATATATGAAAATGTATGATATATGAAATTGACATTTATTATTACACATCTGTTAGGCCGCTATTACAGCTGAACTTTTCAGTTGTATTTATAAGCCAGATTAAAATAGGAAGCTTTTAATTAGATGGTATTCCTATTGAGAAAGTGATAGAGAGGGGTAAGCAGAAGATGGAAACAAATAAAATATGGGAGAAGTATTCCGTAGACGTATTGATACCAACGTATCGATCCGATGAGAAACTAGATCGGTTACTAGAGATGCTGTATCGGCAGACCAAGAAACCGAATCGAGTGATTATTCTTCATACCGTTGAGAAGGAAGGTCAGGAGCAAGCTATACCAGAGATACCTGACAGTAATATTACGATTATTCCTATTGATAAGAGTTCATTTGATCATGGCGGTACAAGAAGATATGGGGCTACCCTTTCCGATGCGGATATTCTTCTTTACATGACTCAGGATGCAATTCCTGCAGATGAATATTTGATTGAAAATCTTCTAAAACCCTATGAAGATACACAGGTTTCCGCGACATACGCTAGACAGCTTGCCAATGATAGTTCTGATATTATTGAGGATTTTACAAGGAATTTCAATTATCCGGATAAAAGCTTTATGAAATCGAAAGCGGATTTAAAAACTTTGGGCATTAAAACATTTTTTTGTTCCAATGTATGCGCTTCCTACCGACGGGATGTTTATGAGGAAATGGGTGGATTTGTAAAGAAAACTATCTTTAATGAAGACATGATTATGGCTGCCAGTATGATTGAAGCTGGTTACAAGATAGCCTATGTTGCAGAAGCAAAAGTGTTGCATTCCCATCGTTACTCCTATCTACAGCAATTTTCCAGGAACTTTGATCTTGGTGTATCTCATAATCAATATCCTGATGTATTTGGTAGGGTTAAGTCAGAATCAGAGGGAATTAAACTGGTTAAGCAAACAATGCAATATTTGATTGAGAATAAAGAGTATCTTTTAATTCCTGACTTGATTATGACAAGTGGCTTCAAATATCTAGGATATCTATTTGGAAGTCATTATGATCTATTTCCTAAGGATTTTGTAAAGCATTGTAGTATGAATAAATCCTATTGGAATTAAGAAATATGATTTAGGTATTATAAATCGGAATTTAATTAGTGAGTTGCTAGTCATATATAGTTTATAATAGGAGAACGTTTAAGATGAGTATGGTATCAATTGTCATGACAACTTATAATGGAGAGAAATATATTGCAGAGCAGATCGATTCCATTCTAGCGTCTTCTTTTCAAGATATTGAGATAAATATTTTTGATGATGGCTCGAGGGATGGCACTGTATCCATTCTGAGAGAATATGAGAAACGTTATTTAAATAAAATACATGTTTATCAGAATAAAGAAAACCTCGGTGTTACTAAGAATTTTCTACAAGCAGTGGGGAGGACAAGATCGGATTATATTATGTTTTGTGATCAGGATGATTATTGGAAACCTGATAAAATAGCAGTGACATTAAAACGAATGCGTCATATGGAAGCGCAAGTTGGTAAAGATGTTCCAATAGCCGTTTTCACCGATGCAAAGGTCGTAGATGAAGAGCTGAACACGATTGATCAATCATTTTTTAAATCAGGACGCTTGGATCCCACAAAGACAGATCTTCCTCATCTACTGATGGAGAACAAATTAATTGGTTGCACAATTATGTTTAACTCTGCACTTAGAAAAATTATTGAAGAATACGAGATACCAGAGAATGCGAAATTCCATGATTGGTGGGTTGGCCTAATTGCCGCTTCCCTCGGCAAGATTGGCTACGTGAATCAAAGTACCCTCCTTTATCGACAGCATGGCAATAATGTTGTAGGAAATAGTAGTTTTCTTACCTATATCAAAGACCGTGTTATGTCCTTGCAGCAGCAAAAGAAGTCTCTAAGGATATTACAATTACAGGCAGAGGAGTTTCTCTCTATCTACGGAAATCTATTAGAGGAGGATAAAAGAAGTATTATTCGACGTTTTGCTGATTTGGGAAAGGTTAACTTTATTAAACGGCGCATATACATGCTTCGCTATGGATATCTAAAATCCGGCATTATCCGAAATATTGGACTCATGCTTCTTGCTTAGTATGTGATATCTAGTATGTTATAATAAATGTCCTTTTACCGTACGTTGTATAACTTCAAGTTATGCCTAGCATGAAGGATCAAAATATTGACAAACCTGTATGAATTCTGATACAATTACTTATAACTTAATAATTTAAAGTTTTAAAGCAACGCAACAGAAGCCCATTGCAGAGTGTACTGTGGTAGGGCTTTTCTTGTAAGCAGATATCATAAATACATATACTACGCTACTATAGAAAGGAGCCTGTTATGAAGAGAATTGTACTATCAATTCTTGTGGATAATACCGCTGGTGTACTTAGCCGTGTCGCCGGTCTATTCAGCCGTAGAGGTTATAATATTGATAGTTTGACCGTAGGTGAGACGCAAGATCCTACAATCTCTAGAATGACTGTTTTAGCACATGGTGACGACCAAATATTAGAGCAAATTCGAAAACAATTAAATAAATTAGAAGATGTAAGAGAAATTATGGAGTTGTCCCCTGGCGAGTCTGTTACAAGAGAACTTATTTTAGTAAAAGTTGCAGCTACAGATAAGGATAGGCAATCAATTATATCAATTGCAGATATATTCCGAGCAAAGATAGTTGATGTAGCTATTGATTCCTTAATGATTGAACTTACAGGAAATCAGAATAAGATTAGTGCATTTATAAATTTACTTGAGCAATACACAATTAAGGAGCTTGTTCGCACAGGTATAACAGGTCTTTCGAGGGGATCCGGCGACATTGCAGACTTTATTGATGATTACTAATAATATTGAGGCAAAATCATTATTATTAGTTTACAGATGATTTAAAGAGGAGTAATTGTACGATTTAAAATTTGATTTAGGAGGATATGAGATGGCAAAGATTTATTATCAACAAGATTGTAACCTTTCTTTACTAGATGGGAAGACCGTTGCTATTATTGGCTATGGTAGCCAGGGTCACGCACATGCATTAAACGCAAAAGAATCTGGTGTTAATGTCATAATCGGCCTATATGAAGGAAGTAAGTCATGGGCAAAAGCTGAAGCAGCAGGGTTTGAAGTATATACAGCTGCAGAAGCTGCAAAAAGAGCAGATATTATTATGATATTAATCAATGATGAGAAGCAAGCGAAGATGTACAAGGAATCCATTGAACCAAACCTTGAGCCTGGTAATGCCTTGATGTTTGCACATGGATTTTGTATCCATTATGGGCAGATTATTCCTCCAAAGGATGTTGACGTTTTAATGATTGCTCCTAAGGGACCTGGTCATACTGTTAGAAGTCAGTATTTAGAAGGACAGGGAGTACCTTGTTTAATCGCGGTGCATCAAGATGCTACAGGTAAGGCTCATGATTTAGGTCTTGCTTATTCTTTAGCAATCGGTGGAGCTAGAGCTGGTGTACTTGAGACTACTTTTAGAGAAGAAACAGAAACTGATCTTTTTGGTGAGCAAGCGGTTCTATGCGGTGGAGTAACGGCTCTGATGAAAGCTGGTTATGAAGTGCTTGTAGAAGCTGGTTATGAACCGGAGAGTGCTTATTTTGAATGTATTCATGAGATGAAATTAATCGTAGATCTGATTAATGAGAGTGGATTTGCAGGCATGCGTTACTCCATTTCCAATACAGCTGAGTATGGAGACTACATGACAGGTCCAAAGATTATTACTGAGGATACAAAGAATGCTATGAGAAAAGTTCTTGCTGAGATTCAGGATGGTACCTTTGCCCGTAATTGGCTACTAGAGAACCAGATTGGATGTACTAATTTTAATGCTAGAAGAAGAATTGAAGCAGATCATCCATTGGAGAAGGTTGGTTCCGAACTTCGCAAGATGATGAGCTGGACTAATAATAATAAATTGATTGATAACTAAATCAAAGGCTTATAATTATCTTCACTTAATAAAAGGCAACAATGCTTTAGAATTTGTAAACATCAAAAGCCATTATAATACGAAGAGGTACACATTTTTGATTAATGAATGGGTACCTCTTTTCTCATTTATCACTCGTATCATTTCCATAGTACAATTGGATGGTTGACAAGGGAATAAGAAAATCCTATAATTTACTAAGAGATAATATTGTTGGTCTCAATACAAAGGAGTAAAATATGTCACAAGTAAATGGTATTACCAATGTACATCAGCAAAATCTATATATTGCCGGATCTGAACGTGCTAGGAATGCAGATAATAAAAGCTTTTCCTCTTATATGAAAGAAACAAAAAGCTTAGACAATATTTTTGAACAGGCAGCTAAGAAATATAATGTACCAGTTAATTTGCTAAAAGCAATCGGAAAAGCGGAATCAAACTTTAATCCAGATGCCGTATCTCGAGCTGGAGCACAAGGAGTTATGCAACTTATGCCTGCTACTGCAGCGTCCTTAGGAGTAAAGGATTCTTTCGATCCAGAGCAGAATATCATGGGTGGGGCAAAGTATATAAGCCAATTGTTGAAAAAGTATGATGGCAACACAAAGCTAGCATTGGCGGCATATAATGCTGGAATGGGCAATGTGAAAAAATATGGCGGTATCCCTCCATTTAAAGAGACGCAGAATTATGTTGTAAAGGTTATGAAATACATGGACCAGGAACTTGGGGCTGGATCTGTTACAACAACTGTAAAATCTACAGCACCGGTGAATATACCAGTTACAGCTTCTTTGCATAACCGTTATTACACAATTCCTCAAGCGTCCAAAATAATAACGGAAGATTCGAATGTATTAGATACGATTTTCTCGGAGCAAGATTATCTAAAATTATTGGATATTCTTCTCAAAGAAATGGAAGAAGATAAAGAAAAAGACAGATATTAAAATTGTAAATAAAAAATAGAAAATGAGGTATGAGGAATGTTTATTACTTGCTAAGTAGAGTAAAAAGCTTATATTAAATAAAGCTTATAGAGTCAATTGCGTGGAAGCGCAGTATTGGCTTTATTGAAATGTGCAAAGCCTGTTAATCATTGGTTTGCACTAGCAAGAAATCATCATTCCTAAAATAAATTGCAGATAGCCAATTCGCACTTTTACTTTTATTTATGAAGTGGAGTGTGCATATTTGTATCAAATATATCTGCAAGAGCATGTGTTGTTACTAAGCCTAGCGGAGTACAGAATACAATATCTCATGCTTTGACACCACAGGAATAAGATTTCTTGTGGTTTTTTTGATTCCTATTTAGCTAAATTGATTAGAAAATCCATACCTTAAGGGGAAGGATACCACAATTTTGGAATGATAAATATATGTGTATAAAGTTAGACTATACATGTCGAAGGAGTTGAAGATATGTCACAGATTATTATAAATAATTTAACATTTAGCTATGATAGCGCTTATGACAATATATTCGAAAATGTAAGTTTTAAAATTGATACGGATTGGAGACTTGGATTTATTGGAAGAAATGGTAGGGGGAAAACTACATTTTTAAATCTTTTGTTAGGAAAATATGAATACAAGGGAAATATAACGGCTTCTGTGAATTTTGATTATTTTCCATTTGAAATCGAGGATAAGAAAGCAAAGACTAAGGAGATTATTAAAAATGTCATTGCTCCCTTTACTGAATGGGAAGAGGAAATGGAACAATGCTTAAATCTAACGGCCAGTGGAGCAGAATATGGACCTTATAAAAGCAAATCTGAGGAAATAAATCAAGCCATGGAGCGGTTTGGAGTACTTCAAGAGCTTTACCAAAACCATGATGGCTATATTATTGAAGAACGAATTGAAAAAGAACTGCGTAAATTGGAAGTGGATCTTTCGGTACTTGAACGGCCCTTCGATACCTTGAGCTTTGGCGAAAGGACAAAGCTTATGTTGGCAGCTTTGTTTCTTAAGAAGAATAATTTTCTTCTTATTGATGAGCCAACGAATCATCTTGACTCGGAAGGAAGAGGTATTCTTGCTAACTATTTGCAAGGGAAGAGTGGCTTTATATTAGTATCCCATGATCGTGTGTTCTTAGATCAATGCATAGATCATGTTCTTTCGATCAACCGTGCAAATATTGAAGTGCAGCAAGGAAATTATAGCTCTTGGAAGCAGAATAAAAATTGGCAGGATCAATTTGAACTAGATAAAAATGAGCAGTTAAAGAAGGATATCAATATTCTTGCAGGTGCTGCTAGAAGAGCTATGGGGTGGTCGGATAAGGTGGAGGCTTCCAAGATTGGAGGCCATGTCTATGATAGAGGAGCTGTTGGACATAAAGCTGCCAAAATGATGAAAAGGGCAAAAGCAATAGAGAATAGAAAATTGCAAGCAATCGAAGAGAAGAAAGCTTTGCTACAGAATATTGAACAAGTAGATGATTTAAAAATGAATGTACTACCCTTTCCTAAGAAGCGAATTATAGAGGTTGAGAACTTGAGTCTCTATTATGGGGATCGAGAGGTAGTATCCAATGTTAACTTTACATTAATGAGTGGGGATAGAATTGTTCTTTCTGGTAGTAATGGTTCTGGTAAATCATCGATATTAAAACTTCTTCTTGGCGAAAGAATCCGATATACTGGAGAGTATTATGTTGCATCAGGTCTTAAGATCTCCTATGTATCTCAGGATACCTCTTATCTTCGTGGCAGATTAGAGGACTTTGCAGGTTATTATGGATTGGACGAAACGATATTTAAAACTGTACTTCGTCAACTTGATTTTTCTAGAAAGCAGTTCGAGAAGGATATAGGCCAATTTAGTGGTGGGCAGAAGAAAAAAGTTCTGCTTGCTAAAAGTTTAGCAGAACCGGCGCATGTTTTTATCTGGGATGAACCTTTGAACTTTGTAGATGTATTCTCCAGAGTTCAAATTGAGGATTTAATCCTAAGATACCAACCAACCATGATTTTTGTTGAGCATGATTTGGCATTTCGTGAGAAGATAACAACGAAACAGGTAGACCTTAACAAATAATGCCGGATCGGCCTGTGTTTGCGCATTTTGATTGATATGCAATAAGTACAACATCTTTCCTTAAGGAGGAGCTAATGGATTTTTCGAGTTCTTGAATCCTTCTTTTGTCACTCTCAGTTATTTGTGCTATTTCATAATTATCAAAAGATATTTTTTTCATAATACATCATCCTTTCTAAATGTCCACGATAATAGATTAGCCTATAGAACAAACTAGATGTAGTATATGTATAATTGAAATAATTAATTATAATTCATGTAAAATATTTGAGTTACTTGTATTTTGCTTATCAAAGGAGAGAACATAGATGCTTGACTTTGACGCTCAAATTATTTATCTCAAAATCAAATAAATTGGTTGCTTATAGCAAAAATATATACTATGATTTTGATATACATGATTATGGATTTTCTTACATAGGAAAATCGATACGAGTGCATATAAATAGGTGAGGATAAATTAGAAAGGTGGAAAATGTTTGAAAAAGAGAGAGTTTGACCTTGATGCAAAAAGAATTTTAATCTACTTAGTAATAACTTTTGCCATAACTTATGTTCTAGAAATTGGGGTTATTAGAAAATTTGTCATGTCAGAAGATCTGGTTACTGTAGCGATAGGACAGTTGATGGTTGCTATGGTAATGTTTATTCCTGCAATTGGGGTCTTATTAACAAGATTACTTACGAAGGAAGGATTTAAGAATTCTTGGCTTCACCCAAATCTAAAAGGAAATGTGAAGTATTATTTAATTGCTTGGTTTGCCCCGGTGGTATTAACAATTATAGGTGCAATAATATACTTCCTTATAAATCCCAGTAACCTATCTTTTGACTTGGAATATCTGAAATCAACATATGAGAAGACAGGTATAACTATAGAAGAGACGCAATTGAAAGCAACGCTGGCAGTTCAGATTGTAGTAGGGCTTTTTTTATCTCCTGTGGTAAATGCGATAACTTGTTTTGGTGAAGAGTGGGGCTGGAGAGGCTACCTTCTTCCTAAAATGGCTGACAAATTTAAGGTTGTGCCTACGCTATTAATCACTGGAGTGATTTGGGGACTTTGGCATGCACCTTTAACGGTATTGGGGCATAATTACGGTTTGGATTATATAGGCCACCCTTATTTGGGAATAATTGCAATGTGCATATTTTGCATCGTACTGGGAACTATTTTTTCCTATCTATCATGGAAGACAAAAAGTTGCTTACCTGCAGTTATTGCTCATGGTAGTATAAATGGTTTTGCAGCTGTGGCTATTTATTTTACGAAAGATGGCGGTAATCCTTTTATTGGCCCAGCACCGACTGGAATTATTGGAGGTATTGCATTTATTATTCTAGCTATTGTATGTGCTCTACTTCTCGTACGAGAAGAAAAAAGTCATATACAGAGCCAATAGAATCCATATTATTAAAGCTGTATTAAATGAATAAAATCATTGGTATTTCCTTACACTTAACAAAAAGAAGAAAAGAGGTTTACCAATATGAATGAGGACACAATAAAGCTATTAAAAGAAGTGAATTCTGGGTGCAAATCTGGTACAAACAGTATGGAGCAAGTGATGCCAATAGTTAAGGATGAGCAGCTAAAGGCCATTATTAAGAAATATAATGATATCCATATTAAGCTTGGGGATGAATGTCATGCTCTGTTGAATAAGGTGGATAAGGATGAGAAAGATCCGTCCGCGATGGCCAAGGCGATGTCATGGATAAGTACTGAAATGAAGTTGATGATCAATGATGATGCTAATAGGGTCGCTGAATTGATGGTTGACGGTTGTAATATGGGTATTAAATCACTCAGCCAATATATTAATAAGTATAAGGCTGCAACGCCGGAAAGTATTGATCTGGCGAGACGTCTTGTTAGGATTGAGCAGGATTTTATGAATGAACTTCTTCCATATCTTTAGAATAAATAGGTACTATTGAATATATTGAGAACCTAGAAATGTATTATGTGGAATTCTAGAAAATTAATTACCATAAACAATTGTTTGCACAACGAAAATAAAGGTTAAGTTTACAATTATAAAAGTCTATGTTTCTTTTGGATATTACAATAAGTTTAAATGCTTAGTGATACCTGAATTAAACATAGACTTTTTATTTAATCACTTTAAAATATGAATGGCTTATTTTGCACGTACTTCGTTTTGATATTTTCCTTGATGAGAACCATCACAGTCGGGTGCATTTTTTGTTAATCCGCATCGGCAAAGATGAAGTTCTTTTTCTGTTTTAATAACATTACCTTGGCCGTCAAGCAGTTCTGTTTCGCCTTTCACTACATATGGAGCATTGTCCAGTGCTTGGATAGTAACCTTTGCCATTATATACCTCCTATTTTAATCTAAAAATTTAGGTAATCACATATTTTATCATTTACAATTTTCAAAAAAACATTCTGATTCATAAAGTTGATTTTAACATTAACTTGCCTGATTTTTGTATGTTTTTTAAAAATAAGTACATAATACATAAGTGTATGTTTCGTCTTATTTACTTTATATGGTCGTATAGTAGATATGTGGAAGATGGAGGCACTTATGAGTAAATTTAAAGCTGGAATAGATATTGGTTCGACCACTGTGAAATTGGTCGTATTAGATGAAAAAAATTCATTGGTATATTATAGATACGAACGCCATTTATCGGATAGCAAGGGTACCTTAATGGAATTGGTACGACATTGCTATCAAGAATTAGGCGATATTAAGCTACAGGCAAGCGTCACTGGTTCCGGTGGATTATCCGTTTCCCAGTGGCTTAACTTGCAATTTAAACAAGAAGTAATCGCTTGTTCGGAAGCTGTAGAAACCTTTATTCCGGAAACGGATGTTGTAATTGAATTGGGAGGAGAGGATGCGAAAATCACTTATTTTCGCGGAGGAATTGAGCAACGTATGAATAGTAGTTGCGCTGGAGGAACTGGCGCATTTATCGACCAAATGGCAGTTTTGCTGAATACTGATGCAACGGGATTAAATGAACTTGCTAAGAAACATAAGGTAATCTATCCGATTGCCTCTAGGTGCGGAGTATTTGCCAAAACGGATGTTCAACCCCTAATCAATGACGGTGCTTCCAAGGAAGATATTGCTGCATCCATTTTACAGGCAGTGGTTAATCAAACTATAGGTGGACTTGCTTGTGGAAAACCAATAAGGGGAAAGGTAGCATTTCTTGGTGGTCCTCTATATTTTCTATCCGAATTAAGAAAACGTTTCGTGGAAAGCTTAAATTTAGCCCCTGAAGATGCCATAACGCCTAAGCATTCTCAGTTATTTGCTGCTATTGGTACAGCCTTACTATCTTCGGAAGAAAGAGTGATTTCTCTAAAGGAACTTATTGTGCGGGTAGAGAAGATTAAGGATTATAAGGAGGAGCCGGTTCATGGCCTACAACCTCTTTTTCAGAAGGAAGATGAATATGAGGAATTTCGCAACCGCCATTCCAAGGCTATGGTAGAAAGAGAAGATCTATCTACTTATAATGGCAGGACATTTCTAGGAATTGATGCCGGTTCAACCACAACGAAAGCAGCACTTATTGGAGAAAATGGCGAGCTACTTTATTCTTATTATGGTAGTAATGAGGGGAATCCTATCAAGAAGGTTATTGGGATTTTGCAGGATATATATGCAAAGCTACCTACTAGTGCTAATATTTCAAATTGTGCAGTAACCGGTTATGGCGAAGCATTGATGAAGGCGGCATTCCACATCGATATTGGGGAAATAGAAACGGTTGCTCATTATTGGGCAGCTAAACATTTTCTACCGGATGTTGATTTCATATTAGACATTGGTGGACAGGATATGAAATGCATGAGGATAAAACATGGGACCATCGATAGTGTTCTGCTAAATGAGGCTTGCTCCTCTGGTTGCGGTTCCTTTCTTGAGGGGTTTGCAGCTTCATTGAATTTACCTGTAGAAGAATTTGCAAAGGAAGCATTGTCATCTGAAACACCAGTAGACCTTGGTACAAAATGTACGGTATTTATGAATTCAAAGGTAAAACAAGCGCAAAAGGAAGGTGCAAAGCTCTCTGATCTTTCAGCAGGGCTATCCTATTCTGTGATTAAAAATGCCTTATTTAAGGTGATCAAACTCCGGGATGCCAGTGATCTTGGCAAAAACCTTATAGTACAAGGAGGGACTTTTTATAACGATGCCGTATTAAGGTGCTTTGAACTTATTACGGGTAGGGAAGTAGTACGCCCTGACATAGCGGGCTTGATGGGAGCTTATGGTGCAGCCTTGATTGCAAAGGAACGGTACCAGGAAGGAGATGTTACTTCCCTGCTACCGAAAGAGCAGCTAACCAATTTCACAATGCAATCTAGCAATCGACGCTGTGGTAGATGCACCAATCAATGCTTACTGACTATAAATATATTTTCTAATGGTGAGAAATTTATTGCCGGGAATCGTTGTGAACGGGGCTTGGGTTTAGAGAAAAAAAGCCGTGAGAACATACCAAACTTAGTGGATTATAAATATGCTAGAACTTTTGGCTATACACCATTAAAAGAGGAAGAGGCACACAGAGGAGTTATTGGTATTCCAAGGGTATTAAACCAATTTGAAAATTATCCCTTCTGGTTTACCTTGCTTACCAAATTAGGCTTCCGAGTTTTGCTTTCCTCGCCCTCAAGTAAGAAGGTATTCGAACGTGGATTGGAGACCATCCCATCCGAATCTGCTTGCTATCCGGCTAAACTATGCCATGGACATATCCTTAACCTGATCGACCGGGGAATAAGGACGATATTCTATCCCTCCATTGTGTATGAAAAGAAAGAGTATCAAGAGGTGACGAATCATTACAATTGTCCCATTGTAATCTCTTATCCAGAGGTAATTAAGAATAATATAGATGAAATAAAACATAAGTCCATCAATCTACTTACTCCCTTTTTCTCATTAGATAACACCAAAGTTCTTATAAAAAGGGTGCAAGAGGAATTCGCATCCTATGGAGTAACCTATGGTGAAGCGAAAAAAGCAGTGCATGCTGCTTGTAAGGAAAGGGAAAAATATAAGCGGGATATTCAAAGAAGAGGTGAAGAAACCTTAGCCTATCTAAGGAAAGAAGGCAAGAAAGGAATTGTACTTTGCGGAAAACCCTATCATGTAGATCCGGAAATAAATCATGGAATTGCTGACCTGATTGTTTCCCTCGGTCTTGCCGTTTTGACAGAAGATAGTATCGCCCATCTAACACCGCTAACCTATCCATTAAGAGTGGTAGACCAATGGGGATATAACTCAAGGCTTTACCGGGCAGCTAGTCTAGTAGCAGAAGAGACATGTTTGGAATTAGTACAGCTGAATTCCTTTGGGTGTGGCCTTGATGCTGTCACAACAGATCAGGTATCCGAGATTTTAGTTTCCGCAGGGAAGATGTACACGACATTAAAAATCGATGAAATTAATAACTTGGGTGCAGCCAAGATAAGGATTCGGTCTTTGAAAGCTGCAATGGAGGAAAGAGAGCGGAGGCAGTATAAGCCGAAAGTAGCGGATTACACCTATCAAAAACCAATATTCACAAAGAAAATGAAAAATAGTCATACGATTTTGGCACCGCAAATGGCTCCAATACATTTTGAGTTGGTTCAGGAAGCTGCAAGAAGCTGCGGCTATCAATTAGAGGTGCTTCCAGCTATGGACAGAGAAGCGGTAGATGAAGGATTAAAGTATGTAAATAATGATGCTTGTTATCCAGCGATAATAATGATTGGACAACTTGTTAAAGCTCTCAAGTCAGGAAAGTATGATGTCCAGCAGACCTCTGTAATTATAACCCAAAGTGGAGGAGGGTGCCGTGCTACCAATTATATCGCTTTTCTAAAGCTTGGTTTGCAAGAGGCAGGCTTTGCAGACGTACCAATTATTTCTTTAAATACGGTAGGATTAGAAAAGCAGCCAGGCTTCAAATTATCACTGGGACTAATTAATCGATGTATTATGGCAATTATTCTTGGAGATTTATTCATGAGGGTTTTATATCGGACAAGACCTTATGAAGTGTTCCCTGGATCTGCGGATTTGCTCTATGAGAAATGGAATGAAAGGGCCAAAGAAACGGTGAGAAGTGGCAATGCCATTGCCTTTCGACAAACGATTAAAGGAATTGTAAGGGATTTTGATCATCTAGAGTTGCTAGATTTGAAAAAACCAAAGGTAGGTATCGTTGGAGAAATTTTAGTAAAATATCATCCCACTGCTAACAATGATATTGTTAATATTATCGAAGAAGGAGGGGCAGAAGCCGTTGTACCTGATCTTATGGATTATTTCTTATATTCTACTTTTAATTCACGATTCCGATTCCGATATCTTGCCGGGAAGAAATTAAATAAGCAACTGGGTGACATTGCAACTTCCTATATCCAGCGTTTTCGAAAGGTTGTTATGAAGGAACTGGCCAAAAGCAAACGTTTCTCTCCACCAACTCCGATTGAGGAATTGGCGAAATTGGCCTCTCAGGTGGTATCTCTAGGCAACCAGACGGGGGAAGGGTGGTTGGTTACTGCAGAGATGTTAGAATATATTGAGCAAGGAACCAACAATATCATTTGCGTGCAACCGCTTGCCTGTCTTCCAAATCATATCACAGGGAAAGGGATGCTAAAACCATTAAAGGATCGATATCCAGAAGCCAATATTATTCCGATTGATTATGATCCAGGTATTTCAAGTGTTAATCAATTAAATCGGATAAAGTTGATGCTTTCGGTGGCAATGAAGAAAATGAGTGAAAAAGAGTTGTAAATCTATGATGGATAATATATATGAAGAATAAAAGGAGCTTAAGGGCTCCTTTTTAAATAATTTAATAATATATATCAGTTATGTTATGATATATAGAAAGAATGCCCCTACAATAAAATCATAAAATATGGTATTGTTATAATATAAAAGCAGGATCAAATTGAAGAGGAGAAACTATGATGATTTTTAAGAATGCAGAAGTATTTTGTGGCGAAAGTTTTCAAAAACTTGATGTGGAAATCAATGATGATATCATAACTAAAATCGGTGAAAATCTTTCGGGAGATGAAGTAATCGACTTAACTGGGAAAATGCTCTTACCAGGATTTATTGATTTGCATTCCCATGGACGTGAAGGATATGACTTTTCCACTGCAACCCCAGAGGAAATCGGAAAGATGTGTTTGTCCTATGCTGAAAGTGGTGTTACCTCTGTGCTAGCAACTTCAATAACCATGGGATATGAGTTTACTAGTGGTATCATGAGTAATATCAAGAAAGCTATGGAGGCGGAATACCCTGGAAGTCGAATCCTAGGAATAAACATGGAAGGACCTTTTCTAGGGCCCGATCGTAAAGGATCCCATGATGAGAATCATTTGGTTCATCCAGACGAAAAAGCATTTGAAGAGTGGGACCGATTATCTGGCAATAATATTCGAATGGTAGATATTGATCCTAATTTACCAGGCGCCATGGAATTTATACAGAAATATAGCAAATCAAAAGTCCTATCTATCGCTCATACCAGTGCTGGTTACGATACTGCATGTGAAGCAGTCAAAGCAGGGGCAACACATGTTACTCATTTATTCAATGCGATGAATGGTCTCCATCATCGTGAACCTGGAATTGTTGGAATGGTGTCTGACCTTCCTGTATATGCAGAATTAATCTGTGATGGTATCCATATTCATCCTGCAGTAATCCGTATGATGTTTAAGCTAATTGCTGATCGCCTTCTTATTGTTTCGGATTCAATGAGTGCTGCCGGACTGGGCAATGGCGAATATGAATTAGGTGGAATGAAGGTGATTGTAAAGAATAGAAAAGCTACTCTGGAAAATGGCACAATTGCTGGTTCTACAACGAATGTATTTGAAGAAGTAAAGAAAGTAATCGATTATGGAGTAGAAAAGGAGAAAGCTATCCTTAGTGCGACCTTGATTCCTGCCAGGGCCATTCGTATGGAAAATGAGATAGGAGAGATTGCAGTAGGGAAGAAGGCGGATTTGTTAGTGGTTTCCCCTGATTTTGAATTAGATAAGGTTTATGTAGATGGAAAATTGCTAAAAAAGTAAAGGATTTTTTATTTCAATATAATAATAAATCAAAGTGGTAGATGCATTGATAATTTGCACTACCACTTTTAATATATTAGCAGGAATTATTGAAATTCTTAAATTCTAAGCAATTATAATATTACTATAATCATTTAGATCAGGAATATTCTTTTCGGTGATGATCGCACCTTCGGTTAAGGATGCTACTTTTATCATGGTTACTTGATTATATTTGCTTGAATCAAGAAGAAAGTATGTATCCTTTGATTTTTCTATTGCTATGCGCTTAATTGTGTTTTCGTTTATGTCATGATTAGTAATACCAGCTTTTATACTAAACCCATTGGCTCCAATGAAGCTTTTATTAAAATTTAAAGTTTTTAATTCGGATTCTGCTAAAGGACCGATGCATGAACTCGTAGATTGTTTGATATTACCTCCAATCATTATACATGGTATCTGGTGGGAGGCTAGTTGATTTATATGGTAGATACCATTGGTAATAACAGTTATATTCCGATTAACCAGATAAGGAATCATTTGAAGGGTAGTACTGGAGGGATCGATAAAAATTACATCACCATCCTGAATAAATGAGCATGCTTTTAGTGCAATTTTATTTTTTGCTTCTTTATTTAAGTCCAATTTTGCCGATATGCTAAGTTCTGTACTTTTACGATTTAACTGAACACCACCACCATGCAATAGTGTAATCTTTCCGTGTTTCTCCAATTCTCTTAAGTCTCTTCTTAAGGTAGACGGTGATACATTTAATTCCATTTTTTGCAGTATTTTTATCGTTTAGTGTATATCCAATTATATATTCTTTATACATAAGTTTCTGCAAGATGGATCCTTTGACAGGTAATTTAAATAATATTGGATTTGAAAATTACAAAAGGCTCTTTACATCAGTTTATTTCTATCGATCGATTTATAATACGCTGCTAATCTGGATTATGTCCATTATTCCGCAGCTTACGATAGCCTTTCTCTTGGCATTGTTCATGCAGAATAAGTGGTTTCGAGGTCGTTCTTTTTTAAGGAATATTTATTGTTTTCCGAATTTGGTTACTTCAGTTACGATAGGTCTTCTATTCGGATCCTTGTTTTCTTATCCAGGGGGTGCAATTAATAACATTATATCGGCATTAGGAATGGAACAGGTGGATTTTCAAAATCACCAAATGTTAGCTAGAATGGTTATTGCATTGGCAATATGCTGGAAGAATTTTGGCTTTAACATCATATTCTTTACGGCTGGCTTAAATTCGGTGTCAGAGGATGTGTATGAAGCTGCTAAGGTGGATGGCGCAAATACTTGGCATAGGGTTACAAAGATTACAATGCCCTTAATAAAACCAATTTTAGTTTATGTATTTATTACTTCAATCATTGGTGGCTTGCAGATGTTTGATGAATCAAAATTGGTATTTACCAATGTTCTGGGAGATGCTACTACAACAATGGTTAAATATTTATATGATGCATCTTTCGTTCGCCTCCAATTTGGCTACGGAGCTGCAGCCTCTTATGGTATCTTCCTTATTATTTCTATATTTAGTGTAATTGCATTTTACCTTACTAGAAATAAAAGCGAGACAGTTGAGGTAGGTAGCAAGAGAAGGAGGATGAGGTAATGAAAAACATTAAAAACCAACCGAAAGAGGCAATTCGTGCAATTATGTTAAAGCGGTTTTTACATATATTGATTTATCTATTTTCATTTGCAGTTGCCTTAACAGCTTTTTATCCCTTCTTAGTAATGATAGTTTCATCAACACATGATACATATAATATCGTTGCGAAAATAAACATTCTTCCGGGGGATCAACTCGTTAGAAATTTTAATCGATTGACTCAGTATATCAATTTAAGAAGAGGCTTTTTGAATAGTCTATTCCTTGCAGTTGTAACATCTGTAGTTCAGATATATTTTACGGCTATGGCAGGATATGCATTTTCAAAATTTAAATTTAAAGGTCAAAACTTCCTTTTTGGTGTTGTCTTAGTGGCAATGATGATACCTGGGCAAATTAGTATTATTGGTTTTTATAAACAGATACAAGATATGGGATTAATCAATAATTATATTCCGATCATAATCCCAGCGATAGCAGATTGTTTTGCAGTATTTTTCTATAAACAATTTTTAGATAGTGGTCTGCCGAATGAACTTGTAGAAGCAGCAATTGCTGATGGAGCGAAAGAAATAACGATATTTCATAGACTTGTAATTCCAATAATGAAGCCCGCACTTGTAACGAAAGGTGTTATGAGTTTTATCGGATCATGGAACTCCTACTTAAAACCCTTAATTTTACTTAATGATAAGGATAAGATGACGTTACCACTTATGATAGCAACTGTAAGAGACAGCACACATGCAGATTTTGGTGCACAGTACATAGGAATGGTTATTTCGGTTATTCCATTGGTGATAATATTTATTTTTTCATCCCGAATCATTATGAACAATATTTCTGTTGGTTCAGCTATTAAAGGATAATTATTTAGTAGTGTGGCTTAGCTAGAAATATATAAAAATAAAAAAGGAGGGGAGATTATCTAGTTTAAACCATGCTATTTGATTTCTTATTAATAAATATATTTTTAAATTATAAG
>JAAYSQ010000177.1 GCA_012523925.1 Clostridiales bacterium | reverse complement strand
TTTTATTTACTCTATTATAATTTGTTGACATTTTTCTAGTATATAGTATAATTTAATCAGCATTTTAACACTTTACTATGCTGAACTCGTAAACTTTCAAAAAAAGAGGTATTAAAATGGATCAAAAAACTTATAACCCGTATGTTTCAGCGCAAACACAATTCGATAACGTAGCAGATCAAATTGGATTGGATAATCCTACACGTGATTTGCTCAGAGAACCCAGTAGGGAATTTCATATTACAATTCCTGTGAAAATGGATGATGGAACCGCAAAGGTATTCAAAGGCTATCGCATTCAGCACAATGATGCCAGAGGTCCTGCAAAGGGAGGTATTCGTTTCCATCCTCAGGAAACCGTTGATACAATCCGTGCCTTATCTATGTGGATGACATGGAAATGTGCTGTTGTAGATATCCCATTAGGAGGAGCAAAGGGAGGAATCATCTGTGACCCCCGTACTCTCTCTATGGCAGAACAAGAAAGGCTATGTCGAGGGTATGTTAGACAGTTAGCTAAAGTAATGGGTCCTAACTTTGACGTACCGGCTCCTGATGTTATGACGAATGCTCAGCATATGCTATGGATGATGGATGAATATGAAACTATTCAAGGAAGCCATGCACCTGGAACGATAACAGGTAAACCAGTAGGTATGGGAGGTTCTCTAGGCCGTACTGAGGCAACTGGATATGGAGTCATTTACACATTAAGGGAAGCACTTAAGGCATTAAATATCGATATTACATCTACAAGTGCAAGTATACAAGGATTTGGAAATGTTGCAGAACATGCTGCCCGTCTTTTCACAAAGTTAGGAGGCACTGTTATTGCGGTTTCATGTTGGGATAACGAGGACAAAAAGTCTTACACATACCGCAACCTAAATGGTATCGATATAGAGAAACTGGCATCGATTAAGAACTCTTTCGGTTCTATTGATAAGCAGAAGGCAATGGACCTAGGCTTAGAATTATTGGATGGAGATGAATGGATAGCACAGGATGTCGATATTCTTCTTCCATGTGCTCTAGAAAACCAAATTACACCTGCAACACTTGAAAAGATTAGCGATAAGGTAAAAGTAATCTGTGAGGGTGCTAATGGACCTACTACACCGGATAGTGATGAAATCATCAAGGCTAAAAACATTTTTGTTATTCCTGATTTCCTTTGTAATGCCGGTGGTGTTACTTGCAGTTACTTTGAGCAGGTACAATGTAATATGAATTACTTCTGGCCTAAAGAGGAAGTATTAGAAAAGCTTGATCAGAAAATGACAAGCGCATTTCATGCTGTACATGAACTTTCACAGAGTAAAAATCTTTACATGCGTGATGCAGCATATGTCATTGCAATTAACCGTGTTGCTGAAGCTGTTAAGCTTCGTGGTTGGATATAATCAACAAGGCAAGCAACAAAAGATATATACCTTAAAGCAATATTATTTCATATTAATGAATATGTTAATGGCTGTTGTTTTCATATAATTAGAAAACAACAGCCATTTTTATGTTTCTTTTAACCCACTTAATTAAAAAATCAATAACTATAATAAGACTTACACATGCATTTACCATGCAGTTATAAACCACTAGTTCAATTATTTATGTGTTTTGCTAAACTGTTTGTGGCCTCCGGATAGATTATATACCTCTTTAAACCCATGGTTCATCAATATATTTTGTGCTGCATTACCGGTAACACCCTTATTACAATAGGTTACTGCAATAGTATCTGAATCCATATCCTTAAGTGCATCTCTTAACTGCGCATGAGGAATATTCTCTGCCGTCCTAATATGACCTTTTTCATATTGAGACATTACTCTGGCATCAATCAGCTTGTATGGTTGGCCAGACTCTATCAAAATTTCTAAGTCTTCGGCTGTTATCAATTTTCTTCCCCTATTAATGGCATTATCCAATATCATACCGGTATACATAACAGGATCCTTAGTAGTTGAAAAGGGTGGAGCATATGCTAAATCTAAATGGAATAAGTCCTCTACTTTGGCTTTAAAGGTAATAGCTGTAACAAATACATCGATACGTTTATCTACACCTTCATAACCTATAATCTGTACCCCTAGGAGTCGTCCACTTTTCTTATCTGCGATACCTTTAATCACCATCTCTTTGCCACCCATATACACTGGCTTATTAGGCTTAATATTATGACAAACCACTACATCATAGCCTTGGGACTTTGCTTCCCGTTCGGATAATCCGGTCTGAGCCACTGTCATATCAAAGACTTTAAATATACCTGTTCCTAGAACTCCTCGAAATGTCAGTTCTCCACCTGTCATACTATCACCTGCGATTCTACCAGTCTTATTGGCAGTAGAACCCATTGGTCGATAGATTGGTTTTCCGGTAACCACAGAAAATTGTTCAGAACAATCACCGCAGGAATATATATCTTCAATATTGGTTCTCATTCGTTCATCTACCCTAATTGCCTTAGTTACACCCAGTGCAACACCTGCACGCTCAGCTAATGCTGTATTTGGACGTACCCCTGTAGCTAGAAGTACAAAATCCGATTGAACCTCTCTCCCATCCGATAATATAATACTACGCTCCATAATCTTTGTCGCTGATACACCAGTTAGTACAGTTACACCATTTCTCTCTAATTCGTCCTTTACATATACAGCCATATCACTATCAAGTCCAGGGGTAACCTGTGGTAGCATTTCAATTAATGTAACATCAATTCCTAGGCTTTTTAGATTTTCACATACTTCAAGTCCAATAAAGCCAGACCCGACAATTGCAACTGATTTAGGTCTATGGGTATTGATATAAGCCTTTATATTATTCATGTCAATTATATTACGCAGGGTAAATACATTATCTCTATCCACACCCTCAATTGGAGGTACCACTGAACTTGCTCCAGTTGCTATCACCAATTTATCATAACTATCAATAAATTCTTCTCCAGTCGATATGTTTTTTACTTGCAAAGTCTTATTTTCCGGGTTTATTGATAATACTTCATGTTGGATTTTGATATCTATATTATATTTACTTTTAAAAAAAGTAGGATCTCTTGGAATGAGCTCATCAGCACTTTCAATCTTCCCTCCAATATAATAAGGCATCCCACAACCAGAATAGGAAATAAAACTATCTTTATCATAGATAATGATTTCGGCTTTTTCATTATTTCTTCTAGCTTTTGTTGCTGCCGAGGTTCCTGCTGCTACTGCTCCAATTATAACTATTCGCATTTATTAACCTCCATTGTTTTCTAATACTTTATATATGATAGGTGCCAGCTTTAATCTCGATTAACATTCCTAAATCAAGTCACTGGTGATTCATTATCTATATCCTATCCATGTACCGTCTAATCTACTCTTTTCCAGATCAGGTCAATTTAATATAATAGGTAATGCGTTATATATCTAATAATTTATCTTAATAAATCATCAATTGCTTTTGCTGCCTTTTTACCTGCACCCATAGCTAAGATTACTGTTGCAGCTCCACTTACAGCATCGCCTCCAGCAAAGACTCTATCTCTGGTGGTCAGTCCTGTCTCCTCATCGGCTACTATACACTGCCATTTATTAGTCTCAAGACCTTCTGTTGTAGAGGTAATCAAGGGATTCGGGGATGTTCCAAGAGACATTATAACAGTATCAACATCCATAACAAATTCCGAACCATCAACTTCAATAGGTCTTCTTCTTCCTGATGCATCCGGTTCTCCTAGTTCCATTTTTACGCACTTCATACCACTTACCCAACCATTTTCATCTGCTAGTATTTCAACTGGATTGGTAAGTAGGTCAAAGATTACTCCTTCTTCTTTGGCATGATGGACTTCTTCCGCTCTTGCCGGTAATTCACTTTCAGACCTTCTATATACGATATGGACTTCTGCCCCAAGTCTTAGGGCAGTTCTTGCTGCATCCATAGCAACATTTCCACCGCCTACGACCGCTACCTTTTTACCAACCTTAATAGGGGTTGCATAATCTTCTATATAAGCCTTCATTAGGTTATTTCTTGTTAAGAATTCATTAGCTGAAAACACTCCGTTGGAATTTTCACCAGGAATGCCCATAAACTTAGGAAGTCCTGCTCCGGATCCTATAAATACTGCGTCAAATCCTTCATCTTCTAGTAAAGCATCAATTGTTACGGTCCTACCCACGATAACATTTGTTTCTATCTTGACACCTAATTTTTCTACATTTTCTATTTCATGCTTAACTACCGTTTCTTTAGGTAATCTAAACTCAGGAATTCCATATATTAAAACTCCACCTGGCTCATGTAGTGCCTCAAATATAGTCACTTCATAGCCTAGCTTGGCTAAATCACCAGCACATGTAAGTCCTGCAGGTCCACTTCCAATCACTGCAACTTTCTTACCATTCTTCTCTTTTGTCTTATTTAAATTAACATTATTTTCTCTTGCCCAATCCGCTACGAATCTCTCAAGCTTTCCTATCGCCACGGCCTCTCCCTTAATTCCCAGAACACATTTACCCTCACATTGAATTTCCTGAGGACATACCCGTCCACAAACAGCTGGAAGTGTACTGGCCTGTGCTATAGTTCTTGCAGCCTTTTCAAATTGACCTTCCTTTACATATTGAATAAATGTAGGAATATTAATTGTTACAGGACATTCTGAGACACATAAAGGCTTTTTACAATTTAAACATCTTCTTGCTTCTTTTATTGCCTCTTCTTCTGTATATCCCAAACATACTTCTTCAAAATTAGTAGCTCTTACCTTTGGATCCTGTTCTTTTATAGGAGTTCTTTTCATTCTATCTACTGCCATATATACTACCTCCTTTGTTACTCACAATCACAACCTGGTCGGTGATGCGTGTCTCCCTCTTCGATTTTAAGTATAGCTCGTCCTTCCTCAGTCTTGTACATTGCCTGTCTTCTCATCGCCTCATCGAAATCAACTAAATGGCCATCAAACTCTGGTCCATCTACACAAGCAAACTTGACTTCATCGCCTACCGTTACTCTACAAGCGCCACACATACCAGTTCCATCTACCATGATTGGATTTAAGCTTACAATAGTATGTATATTTAATTCCTTTGTTAGTAAACATACATATTTCATCATTATCATTGGCCCTATAGCAACGACCAAATCATACTTCTTACCTTCTTTTTCAACTAAGTCTTTAAGCAGATCCGTTACCATACCTTTATACCCATAGGAACCATCATCCGTTGTAATATAAAGTTCTCCTGCAACTGCTTTCATCTCATCTTCTAGTATAAGAGTATCTTTCGATCTTGTACCAATGATTACATCAACTTTTACATCATTATTAAACATCCACTTAACTTGAGGATAAACCGGTGCAGTTCCAACCCCACCTGCTATATAAAGAATATTCTTTTTTCTTATATCATTAATATCCTCATTAACTAATTCTGACGGCATTCCCAGAGGACCTACAAAATCCTGAAAGTAATCACCCTCATCATATTCAGCCATCTTGATTGTTGACTCGCCTAATGCCTGAAATACTATTGTAACTGTACCCTTGCTCTCATCATAGTCACATATAGTAAGTGGGATTCTTTCACCCTTTTCATCCATTTTTACAATTATAAACTGTCCTGGTTTAGCAGATTTGGCTACTCTAGGAGCTTCTATATCCATCAAATATATATGAGGCCCTAATTGCCTTTTTGAAACTATCTTGTACATATTCTCCCTCCAAAATTAATAGGAAATCATTTGTTATTTTATTCACAATTTTTATTATTTATTTCTTCGTACTATTATAGCACACTCTGGCTTTAATAAAATAACTAACCTAATACATCGGTTGATAAGTATTCCTAATTTGCTCAATACTTCCGCCCAGTCCATGTAGAAAGACAAATGGGATTCCTTCTCCCCAGATTTCATAATTTAGTCGTATACAATTATTAGTGAACTCAGGCATCTCTTAATACTCCTTTTAAAAAGTTCATGCTATCTGGAATTTGTTTTTCAGATAATCCATGCATAATAAGAGCACCATGGTAATTATATTTTTTAAGCAAATGTATATATAGTTTGAAATTTAATATTCCTTGACCCGCAGCAACAAAATTCATATCTTTTCCGCATGCAATATCTTTCGCATGTGCCAACACAATATCTTCCCCTAATAATTCAAATGCTTCATGTAGCACAGATTCCATCTTATCAATTTGTGACGGCAAGAATAAATTTGCCCCATCCATAATAATTTTCAAGTGCTTACTTTGAAATTTATCCAGATAATTTCTTGCCTTTTGAGGTGTATTAATAATATTACTTGCTTCAGTTTCTACCCCAAGTATAATATTATTTTTTTGAGCGAATTCTAAAATCTGTTCTGTTGTTTTCAATAGATCATTCCATGCTTGATC
>JAAYSQ010000176.1 GCA_012523925.1 Clostridiales bacterium | reverse complement strand
TTATAGAAACCTTGCGATTATTTGTACCAGCCTTGCTGGAAGCTGCTTCAAATCTGTTATATCCAATGTGTTTTCAGCTCCGTAAAGCTCACGTATTGCCTCTTTATCCTGTCCAATAGCTGCAGCAAGAAATTGAATGTCTTTACGCCTGAATTCCTGTAAGGTATCCTTCATATCATGAGCTGCTTTTTCACCTGTATAATCAGGCATAGCCTTGGGCTGACCGTCACTGATGCTAATTATTAATTTGGTTTTCTGAGGTGCATTAAGCAATCTTTCGGAAATAATACGTAATGCCATCCCATCCCGGTTATTGCTACGGGCCTGAATGTTCATAAGAGTATATTTATCATCTGGATCTTCACTTTCAAAGTCTACATATGCGTACATAGACATTTGTTCCAGCTTGGAGCGATCTGCTGTATCACCGTATACTATTATCGGAATACCGCTACCGGTACAGAATTCATATAAAGCAACTGCTGCCTGTTTTGCTGCTTCTAATCGACCGAAGGCTGACATAGATGCTGACTCGTCAATCCTGAGAGCAACTGCTAGAGAGGGCTCTTCCTCAGGAGGACGCTTGCGAGCAAATACGCGAAAATCCCTAGTGGCGACCTGATCTGCACAGAACTTTGTACCATAAAGCTGGGATTTAGCAAATTCAGAAGAAACTTCATGCTCTAAAAGAGGGTTTGTTTTGCTGATCAGCTCCCGAATGACTGGTAGTAAATCAGAAGCCGTCTTATGATACTCTTTCCTATTTTGATCTGTAGCTTCTAGACGGTGTACAATAAGCTTAATTTCTTCATGACAGCTGCCTTTAACACTTTGCCGTGCTTCCTTATTCAACTGTCTACGAAAATCTCTTTTTTGTAATTCAGTGGTAACTGATTTATTAAGCTCATGATATAATAGGTTGCCATTTTCTCCATTATCATTGCCTGAAATATCGGTATGTTCATCTTTACTTGTATCCGAATGTCCCTCGATATCTTCTGATTTTCTCAGACGTATTGCATTCTTATCTGCTTTATCTGATTCTGCAGCAAATTCTCCATCCTGAGACACACGAACTTCCATTACATCCGGGTTATCTCCATCTACACGAGAATTGCCTCCGTCCTCAAAGTCTTCATGAGAATGGCTTACATTCTCTAATTCTTCAAGTTTATCTGTCAAACCACGGCTTTCCAGTACCTGCTCTAATATGACAAGCTCCTGTGGATCAGTGGTTATTTTATAAAGTACCTTTTGATACAAAGAACTTCGAGCTGATACACCATTTGCAACAGCATCAACCCAAAAGATATAGGAGCGCATTCCAGCTACACCTTTAATAGCATTTGCCTTAGCTGTTTGATTAAGCAGGATAATAGTTTCCGCTAAAAGCAAAAGAACTTGTTCACAATGAAAGCCTGTCTTAGCCTTAGCTCGTTCTATCATAACTTCCTTGGGTGGTAAGTCTAGTTTTTCAGCATGTTGCACCCTATCACGCAAGGCCTCATTCAAAGGACGGCATCCATTATAACCACGATTTGTTGTAATAATTGCAATGAAATCCGGATGACGGCGTACGATTCGTGTAGGTAAGTTAAGACTGCCATCTGGTTCTAACGCTGAATTTAGAGCCATTAAAACAGCAGCGTCCCGAATCACTGTCGGCTCCTGTATCTCCAAAAGCCAGCCATTCTCATAAGCACGGACAATTTCTGAAGGGTAATATTGATATTCAACCTTATTTGATTTATCTTTATCAGATATTACTGGAAGAATGGAGCCTAGCACATCGGATTTATCCATATCAGCAAAACAGGTTATTTTCGTGTATGGCAAATTAAAAGCAGCGGATAAAGCTTTGGCAATCTGAGTTTTTCCCGAGCCTGCATCACCCTCCAGTAAAATAGTACTGATTTTCATTTCGCCACGATTCCAATTTCTTACCACTTCTTGATATATCCGTCTTTCTGCTTCACTTTCAATATGGGAAGACGGTTTTTGCCATACAAGGGATTGTTCCTCTTTCGTTAGTTGTCTGCTAGGTGACAAAATACAAGTCTCTTTCATCTTAATATAACTCCAATTCTTCTAAAATGCGGTTAAGTACCCGCTTACGTTCTCCAATCAATTCTCCTAAATCATTAAGACTCTGGGCAAATGCTTTGATGTCTGCATTGATATTTTCATTATCAATGCAAACTTCTAGGGATAATGCATCGCCTTGTAATCCAATACGTTCTACGCTAGGATTCTCTGGGTCATATAAAAGAGGAAGCCTATAAGCATCCTTAAAGTAAAGCAATGTCCTAGATAATAAAATCATAAGGTCAAATACTTGATGGATAGGTAGCTCCTGAGATAAAATCAATTCGCCATCCTTATCCTTTTTCCAGATTTGCGCTGCTATCTGCATTTGCTTATTTTCTTCCAGTATAGGCGCACCTAGTGTCAGACGTTTAATATCTGAACTATAGGCGTTTCTACCATCTATACGGTCATACCCCTTTGACACCATAACAACATTTTCATTCATCGCCATATCCTCCTTGCATTTGGATCAGCAGCTAAACACTGCTCTCTTAAGCTCTCTAATTTTTCTGTATGGTCTTCATGTGGATCATCATACTTTAATACTTTAACAACTGATCGTTCAAAACCTTCTGCTCCAAATTTATTCCAAAGTTCCTGTAATCGTTTATTGGGATGCCAATTTATATCCAATTTCATATTAGTGCTGTTGAAGTCTGCCTTTGTATCTTTTGATATACCTAAAAATACTTCACCAGTCTCTTTACAGCGATAAGATATTACGCCCATTTCAGGACGTCTGTTTTTATAAGCTTCCAAAAGTTCTTTTTTTCTTTTTATATCCATTATCTTCACCTCGACTCTAGTATAAACCATTATACTTTAAAAAATAATCCACGCTCCGTAGACTATATGAAACAATTAAAAAATCACCCTCGATATGTTCATACGAACGTATATCAAGGGTATAAAATATGCTTCATGATCTACTGTAAATAATACCTGTTTACTAGAGGTTACTTCTTACTATCTACAAATTGCTTAGCAGCCTTACCTGTCATGTGCTCGATTTTAACTTCAATTACACATACTCTGCTCAACCCATTTTCAATTACATTATGTCCTTTTTCAATATAGTTTGGCGAGTACTTTTCAACGAAATATCTAAGGGCATTTCGTTTTTCTGAATCATCTGTAAGAATCCTTGCTCTACCAAAAATTGTAACACTTCGATATTGGGTTTCAAAACTCTCCTGTATCACATTATCTTTTTCAATTACACAAAAAGTAACCTTATCATTTCTTTTTATGCTGTCAATTTTATGTCCCTCTTTTGCACAATGAAAATATAACTTGCCATCCCTAAAAACATAGCTTAATGGAACTGTATAAGGGTAACCATCATCACCATTAACCCCCAAAACTCCGGATGAGCATTTGTTTAATATTTCTATCGTTTCTTCTTTCGATAATAACTGTTTAAATCTTCTCATTTCTCTGAACATTATTACACATCCTTATAATTTATATTTAAAATCTTTGCATAATATCCCTTTTCCTCAAACCATTCTTTATCTTATACAAATAATTTCATTCGCTTTAGTTTTTATTCAAACTAGTAAATCCAATCAAGGACCTTGGTCTTCAATTCGTCGATTGACGGACTATAAGCACCTGTCGTTTCAATATAGATTGTAGGAACATCTATATGTGGTTCATCGTATGGATTTACATCTAATTCTACTCCCCTCCTAGCTAGTTCAACGCCTTTATCCCCATGGAAAAATTCTCTTAAAGGATTATTTAAACCACGATTAACAAACCGCTCTAAGGATACTCTGTCATTTTTAGTCTTGCAAATCAGGATAAATAATCTAGTTTTCTCCTTTAACATATTTAGTTGTGCTTCCCAGACTTTGTGCTGAAAAGCAGCTTCAGCAATCAAAGATACATTTGCAGATACTAGATTATTGATTGTTTTAAAAAAGAGATCCGTTACTATTTTATTCGTATCCTCTGGCAATTCAGAGTGCCTTTTACCAAATGTACGAACATACCCTTCTTTTATTTCATCCCTACTGATGACAGGCATAAATAGCTCTTTACCAAGCTCTTTTGAAAATGTTGTCTTTCCCGCTCCAGGCCTACCTGTAACAACTAATAAATGCGGCTTAACCATATAATATATCCATTCCTTTCACTTTTAAAGATAATACTTAATGTTAAGCAAGATTTTCTTTTATAAAACTAAAGAGACAAGCCACAGCATTCCCATACCTAATCTTGTCTCTTATAATTGCATCACCTATCTATTAAGTGAATCCACTAACTTAACAATAAATTCTTCTGCTTCTTTAAAATCTTTACCGTTGGGATGTCCCTGTGATAATTTCTCCATTAGAGCAAAAATCTTATTGTTAGAGAAATCCTTTGACGTAAAGCTTCCCTTACATGCAAAACTGCCTTTAATTATTGCACCCTTTGACTTTAATAGCTTAACTAGACTATTATTATAAAACTTCATCCCTACTCCACTAGTTGAAAACACAAAAACATTTTTGCCTATTAAATTTAATTTTTCAACCATTCGAAACAACTTAGGTGACAGGCTTTCCTTATAAACTCCAGAACCGAAGCCGATTATATCATAATTTGCTGTATCTATATTATGGATATCACTCACATTTTTTAGCTTAATTAGCTCACAGTCAATTTTCTCCGCAAATACCTGCGAAACTCTACCAGTATTATTCTTATAATCAGAACAATAAATAATCAAAGATTTCATATATAATTTCCTCTCACATAATACTAACCAAATAATACGGTGCTTTTTGCACTATCGACTATCGGAAACATAGCGGTAATTCACATATACTTATTATCCCTATGATTACAATTCTATAAACCCATTCAACTTTTATCCCGAATTAATTACCTAATGGAAAATTTGGTTTGACTTTACTATAATTTTGGCATTCTATAATACCAGTTCCAATCACCGTGATAAATCATCCTTTTACTCATTCCACCATCTACAGTAATTGTCTCCCCTGTTATAAAATCCTGCTGA
>JAAYSQ010000175.1 GCA_012523925.1 Clostridiales bacterium | reverse complement strand
TCTAATTCTTGTAGTAATAGTTTGCTCTATTCTTTCTTTTACTTTATTATATATTCTTAATTCATCATCTTCACTTTCTAAAACTGCTACTACAGCATATTTTTGAGGTTGGTTTGACCAATTCATCTTCGAGTTTACTACTAAGTATAAATTGTCATTGTTATTAAAATTTGTATCTCTAGAAAACTCATAAATAGATTTTTGTAATGTGCCTGCACCCCTTAAATTCGAACCGGGTTCTAAAGAACATTCATATTTCTTTTCTATAGATAATGGTTCATCTTTACCCTTTTGTGATTCATATGCACCTATTACCTCTTCCATACTTACCCCTTTTATCAACCTATAATCCATTGAAACACCTATATAATCCAATCTTGTATTTCTAACTGGAGGATTAAATGCAAGAGAGATAATTACCCTCTTCTTCCCTGCTGCTTGTCTAAATTCTTCCGGTAATGGAACTTCAAATATATGCATATTGTCAGGATTTATTTTATTATTATCAGATTTCATATCTGCTATAAGTACTACTCTATTTTCAAATGATTCTAAGCATTTATCTATATTAGGGAATCCATAACCAATACTATAATACAGTGCCTTATTATAATTATTTTTGTTTTGGTATATAAATTCTTTCTCCAACTCAGTTTCGTTATCTACAACATTTCGGACTTGTTGTGCAGTTTCTTCTGGAATATTGGCAGAACTTGCTATTATACACCTCAATAGATTATTGGATGCATCTGGATACCTATTTAAAATACGGGCAAGTATATGAGAAATATATGGTGCAGCAAAACTTGTCCCAATATCCCAAGTAAATAACCCTTCATTGTCATTATTAAAAAGCAATTTTGATAGACCAATATTATTAGTAGGTTTATATCTCTCAGAAAAATCAATTTCTATTCCTCTATCACCACCATAAGCAATGAAATCTGGCTTTATTGCATTCATTACTCCTGGACCTATTCTTGTTATACTGGATATATCATTCCTTTTAGTTACGTTTATTTTAGTAAGTCTTTCAGGGGAATTAATAATTTCATCAGATACTGAAATTGCACCTACAGTTATTGAACTTGCTGAATTTGCTGGCTCGATTATTTTGGATTCTTTAGTCTTATAAAGATAGTTTGGATAAGTTTCTTTTATGTTATTATAATCATTACAAGACTCATATTGAAAATTTCCAGTTGATACAACAAAGACAATATCATATTTATTTTGTAACTCATCTAAAATACAAGCCCAAGCCTTAGGCTTGCCACCATTAAAAATATAATTACTATCTCCTTGTGACAAATTATATATTCTACACCCATATCCATTATAGAAATATTCTACTATCTCTTTCATTTGATTTGGAATTAATTTTTCATAGAATTTCGTATACTTGGTGTACGTCATCTTAAGATAAGGTTGTTGTTCTTTTGGAAAATAGGATAATAATTCTTCAAAGGTAATTTCTTTGTCGCCATAAAGCATTATTGCATCATTTATATCAGAAGATAAATCTCCCAATTGACTTTCTATTTCCTTGATCCATAAATCCAATGTATCAGTATATCTGCCATCGTGTATCTTAGCATTGAAAAGATAAATTTCTGGTGCAAAATCATCATCGTGTTGAAAATCTCCATATTCGCAAATTGATGCAACTGCTGTTCCGTGTCCATCATAATCATTTGAATTATCTTCATAGTCATCAGAACAATAAAATGTCTTAGAATCACCAATTACACCTCTAAATAATGGGTGTTGCATAAAAATGCCACTATCAACAACACATATAGAATTTGACTTGTCTGGCTTCAAGTTACTAGTGTCAAAGTTTACATTGTCTATAGACAGTTCTTTTATTTCTTTAATCTTCTGATATTGAATACGAAACTTTGGTACATTTTCAACTTTATAGATTAGAGGGTGCTCTAATATTTTATCTAATATGTCATTATTTAATTGAACTCTTGCTATTACAACGGATTCCCCTACATAAGTATCACAAGTTCTCGCTTCGTTTTCAGATATGAAACTTCTAAACTCTTCCATTTTTTCCTTAGACTTATTTACCGTATCAAAAATCCATAAATAGCAATCTATGTAGTCTCCAGTATTCAAATCTTCTATTATAACCTCATCGCCTATTCTATCTTCCCTTGACCAGCCACTTATACCTTTTATAATAGAAAACAAATCTTCATTTTGTATTTTAGTTTTAGCGATTACTCCATTTTTATAATTCTCTAATGCCTCCATAAAATTAACAAGTCTCAAGTCATCCGAAAATAATACTTGTATCTCTTTTGTTTCTTTGTTTATAATCTTAACACCAAAATACTCTAACTTTTCTTCATCTTTTTCTTGTAGAGTATATCCTGGTTCTAATTCCAATTTCATTACTAAATAAGGCTGGAATTCAAACTTTTCACTTTTATCCAAGGTATTTTTTATGTGAGCGTCTAATGAATTTTTAAGAAAGTCTGCTTGTTCAACATTATATTTTGAAGGTGGTGGAGTCCCATATCCACGTCTTTTTTTCCTTTCCCTATCATCAATATTAACTTTATTGAATCTTATGTGCTCCATTTCTTCCCCCCTAATTAAGTAACTCGAAACAAATAATTAATCCATTGATTTTCCCATTACTCTCTTCCTATCTTTTTCTTTTAATACTATTCTTTCAAATAATAAATCATCAATCGTATCCAAGTCATTTAATACTAACTTTTTAACAGCCTCATAACATATTCTTTCTATATCTGCAAATGATAGCCCAACTAAGTTGTTTATATGATTGTCAATATTCAACCCCATATGTGAATAATTTCTTAACTTCAACTTAATAAATTCCTCTATATTATCCTTTTTAGGCATATCAAAATATATTATTTCATCAAATCGTCTCCAAAGTGCTTTATCAATGATAGTTTCGTAGTTAGTTGCGGCGATAATCATAGTATCTCTAGGAAAATTATCTATTAACTGCAAGAAACTATTTACAACTCGTTTTAATTCTCCGTGCTCTGAACTAATCGATCTACTTTTCCCTATTGAATCAAACTCATCAAAAAATAAAACCCATTCCCCTTCCTTAGCAAAATCAAATACCTTTCTTAAGTTAGTTGATGTTTCACCTAAGTATGATGAAATAACACTATCAAATCTAGTATATAATAGTGGCAACTGTAATTCATTTGCTATTGACTCTGCAGTGACTGTTTTTCCACATCCCGGTGGTCCACAGAATAAAATTTTAGTCTTTGGATGTAATTTATACGTTTGAAGAATTTCTTTTTTTTCAAATTCTATAATTATATCTTCAATCTTTTCTTTATTTTCTGGAGTGAGAATAATATCATTTAACAAAACTTTAGAAAACTTCATTTCTACAAGTTGAAAGCCAGTTTCTTTATCTGTTGGCAATTGTCTATTATTTATATTTTTGCTTTTATTAATGGATAAGGTATAATTATCATCAAATAAAATTCTAGATAATTTGTCAGCAAGTAAATAATGATTTTTTTTCTTTTCTTCCTCTATAATATCATATGCGATTTTAGAGAACTCCACTTGATTATTTTCTTTGAAAGCCTTAAATAATCTTGCTAAATTATCTCCTGATGCCATTGTACTCACCCCTCTCTGAAAAAATATCATTAATTTAATTTCTCACAATTATTTATATTAAGCAACTTTATATCATTATACCATTATGTTGTTTTCTTACCAAACTTATATATAAGTATACTATTTCATTGATTACTTCACTTTATTTTTTCTACTATTGATTCTTTTCATTTATATCAATATCCGAATTCTCTTTTAGAAATGTATAAATATCATCAATAGTTGTCTTTATATGGTCTAACTGATCATCTGTAATCTTATCATTTTCAGTAAGAGTTTTAATTTCCTGCTGTATAGAAATTTGGCTTTGCTTGTTCACAAGATATTCTTCCGATATCGTGAACATAGCCTTTTTTATATCTGAGAGATCGTTATACAAATCTTGATTTGCAGTATTATTGTTTTCTAAAGCAAAACTAAAGGTCGATATTATAAAAATTATTAATAAAAGTGATATTGACGATATCATACATTTGTAACTAGTAGTCATAAAGTTGTTCCTTTTTAAATTATTTAAATAGTTATATTCGATGTTATCTGAAATCTGTAATCTCTTTTCTTGATCTGGTAATAAATAATCTTCAGGAAACATATTTGCTACTGTATTTATTTCACTAATACTGTATAAAGATAAAACTCCTGCTATTATCATATAGAAAACGCATAAGATGCCCAAAATTACCAAAAAACTAGTAAGAATAATAGAATTACTTTCCATATTTTTTAAGAAATTCAAAAGATTAATTATTAAAGTAGTTGAAATTGTAATTGCTATGAGAGTTGACTTTGCTTTATCTTCAAGTGTTTTTTTATTTTCAACTGTATCTTTTAAAAGACTTAATAAAACATCTATATTAATGCCTTCATTACTACTAGAGTATTCATAACAATATGGTTTTTCAGAATTCGATTCCATTAGATTCCTAATTTTTTTATTAATTATTTTTGAAGAACTATATAAAGCAGGAAATGGGATTATATAATCTTTTAATTTCATTATTAACTCCTCCAACATCATCTACTGTTTTGCAAATAATCACAAATGCTTATATCTATTTCCAAACCAGCATTATTAACAAGCCAAGCCCATTCCCCAGTTGGATTAACTTCAACAAAATAATATTCATTATTATGGAGAATTAAATCTATGCCCCCAAATGATAAGCCTAGTTCACTCACAATTTGTATGCACTTTCTTTTAATTTCTTCAGGTAATTCTACTTCAATAAATTCAACATTTTCTTTTTCTTTTCTCCAATCACCATCAATACCAAGACCATTTTTCTCAATTTTAGCAGCAAATATATCATCACCTACAACTGTTACTCTCAAATCTATTTTCGGATATATATACTCCTGTATTACAACTGGAGCCAATTGATATTCTGAATTCATAAGTTCGTCCCCTGTCATTACAGTAGAATAAACAAATGCCTCCTTATCACCATTTCTTAACAATACTGTATCTAAGGACTTCATAATATAATTACTATTTTTATTAATCTCTATTTCTTCAATAGAATTTACCAAATATGTATTAGGACATATAAAACCTATATCTCGTGCATATTTTAATTGCAACATTTTATTTTCAGCACGAAATGTATCAATAGGATTATTCATCCACTTAATATTCTCGAATAATGTCAGATTTCTTAAAAAAGCAGTCCACTGAGAACGATATAATTGTTTTTCTAATGGAAGATTCGGTTTATATGTATCGTGAAGATATATAGGTGCTCTATAATATATTGCTTTTAAATTATTCTCATCAATAATATATTTTCTGGAGTTGATAATAATATTCAGTGTAAGACCATTTATATCAAATACAATCTTATATTTATTAAATTTGTCTCTATTAATGCGTAGGTAATTAACATTTCGCCTCTTTAGTTCTATACAAATATAATCTGTAGTAAAGTCCATAGTATCAGATATTATTAATATTTCAACGTTATTCACCTTTCTTATCCTCTCCTGTTTCAATATCGTGTTTTTTAGTTCTTGGAGCAGCAAAAGAAGGATCTTTAATACAAGGCTTTTTATTTTTTTGATTAATCCAATATCCATTTTCATCATTAAACTCATAACCAGCCATATTAGGCTGTGTTCTTGGTAATTCATATACGAATGCTTTTTCTTTTAATATGTGTTCTTTCATACGATTTTTCCTCCTTTTAATTATATGTCTTATTTGTAAACAACTTCATATGAATTCTATCTCTTCGCCAATCTGTGATTATTAAAATTACTATCTCAGAATTAATTCTGCAAGATCATACCTACTAATATTATATATCGACTTATTCTTTCTAAATATTATATATCATCCTGCTGTATTTTGCTATAAAATAACAAAGGGGGCTGTCGCATTAGCGGGTGAAAAAAACGCTAGCGACAGCTCCTATTTTTCAATAAAAAGAGAAGATTCGAATCTTTGCTGACAAAATAAAATTATTTCTTAAAAAAGGCGCACTTTAATAAGC
>JAAYSQ010000174.1 GCA_012523925.1 Clostridiales bacterium | reverse complement strand
CATATGGCAACACGGTGGAAAATTTAAAATCTGCTGCATCAGGTGAACATGAAGAAGCCGAAGTAGATTATCCTGCTTTTGCTCAGACTGCGAAGGAAGAGGGCTTTGATGATATTGCAGAGAGTTTCCTAACAATTGCAAAAGTAGAATCGCATCATGAGGCAAGGTATCGCAAACTATTTGAAAATATCGAAAACGGAACCGTATTCAAGAAGGATGGCAAAGTATTTTGGAAATGCTTGAACTGTGGTTATGTTCACGAAGGGAACGCTGCTCCAGATGTATGTCCGGCATGTGACCATTCACAAGCATATTTCCAGTTACTTGATGACTGCTTCTAGAAAGGTACATAAATGTGATGGATAATTGCATTTATATTCCGTAGAGATGATGAGAAGATTACTGTAACAATAATATTACTACATATGTCCTAATTTTAATTAAGGTTTCATTTGTCTGATTTTATATTATGGATTGCATTTTTGTTGCTTCCATAATATTAAAAGGCTTATGAGACCTTAATTAATTTTATAATAATTTCACTTTCCTCATTGGACAGTTTGTGTTAAAATAATATGAAATGACAAATGAGGGAGATAAGATTGACATGAGTAATTTTTTTAATATTGACAATGGTTTATTTACTGTGCTCGGTAAAATATGTGATATTATGATAATTAGTATCATTTGGATATTGCTTTGTATTCCAATTATAACGATAGGACCTGCGAATACTGCATTGTATTATGCAACCGTAAAAGTTATACGTAGGGATAGGGGATATCTAACCCGCGAATTCTTTCGATCTTTTAAATTAAATTTTAAAAGAGGCGCAATTATTGGTGTTATACTTACAGCATTTACTTTTTTCTTGGGATTTGATCTACTTTGGGCTTGGAGTGGTATGAATATCGTAGAGAATAGCTCTATGCTTTTTGGTGTGTTTCTTGCACTGACTATAATGTTAATTTGTGTCTCAATATATATATATCCGTTATTATCCAGATTTGACATGACCGTTCGCCAATTGATAAAAGCATCCTTATTTATGTCAATTCGGCATTTACCATCTACTGTGGTTATGTTCATTATCACTGCAGCAAGTGTGATTGGAATTTACTTTGTACATATTTTGATTTTTATTATTCCAGCAGGGACAACTTTTTTAATATCTTTACTAATGGAGCGGATATTTAAGAAATATATGCCTGAATCGGAAGGGCCTGGGGAAGAAACCGGCGTCGATGAATGGTATTTAGAATAGTTTCATCTTTTATTAATAATACTAATAAAAGATTAAACTAATAATAATTTTATCTTTCAATAGAAACATGGTATATATTATGTATACAAATGTTATGAGTGGAGGTGTTCTCAAGGATTTGGGAGCGCCTTTTTCGATAAAACTAAAGATTTAGATATATGCTTTGTTTAGGAGAGGAGACATGTTATGTCAGAAAAATTAACGGAGATTTTTGCTATAGATGTATTTAACGAAGCAAGAATGGCAGAAAGATTACCTAAGAAAACCTATGCTGCGCTTAAGAAAACAATTGAAAACGGTGAAGATCTTGATCCTAGTATAGCAGAAGTAGTTGCAAATGCCATGAAAGATTGGGCTATTGAACGGGGGGCTACCCACTACACCCATTGGTTCCAACCTATGACAGGGATAACTGCAGAAAAGCATGATTCCTTTATAAGTCCAACGGATGATGGCAAAATAATTATGGAATTTTCAGGCAAGGAGCTTGTTAAAGGCGAGCCAGATGCATCTTCCTTTCCATCCGGTGGTTTACGGGCTACTTTTGAGGCAAGGGGGTATACGGCCTGGGATTGTACTTCACCAGCATTCTTAAGAGAAGATTCTGCAGGTGTAACGCTATGTATTCCGACAGCATTCTGCTCTTATACAGGAGAAGCTTTGGATATGAAAACTCCTCTTCTAAGATCCATGGAAGCAATCAGTACTCAAGCAGTTCGTATCCTCAAATTATTTGGTCATCATGATGTAAAGAATGTGACCACCTCCGTTGGTCCAGAACAAGAATATTTCCTAATAGATAAAGAGAAATACATGAAAAGGCCGGATCTTATTTTCACCGGAAGAACTTTATTTGGGGCCATGCCACCTAAGGGGCAGGAAATGGAGGACCACTACTACGGATGTATAAAAGAAAAAATTGGCACATTCATGAGAGAGCTAAATAACGAACTTTGGAAAATGGGTGTAACAGCAAAGACTCAACACAATGAAGTTGCCCCTGCCCAGCATGAACTAGCTCCAATCTATACATCCGCCAATATAGCATCTGACCATAACCAATTAATAATGGAATGTATGAAGCGGGTAGCAAACCATCATGGCCTTGCATGTTTGCTTCATGAGAAACCTTTTGCAGGTGTCAACGGTTCAGGTAAGCATAACAACTGGTCTTTGATAACAAACACCGGTAAGAACTTGCTTGACCCGGGTAAAACACCCCATGAAAATATACAGTTCCTCTTAATGCTATCAGCGGTATTAAAAGCGGTAGACCTACATGGGGATTTGCTTCGTGTTTCTGCTGTAACTCCTGGAAATGACCACCGATTAGGTGCCGATGAGGCTCCTCCTGCAATTATATCCGTATTCGTAGGTTCGCAGCTGGAAGATGTTATAAACCAGTTAATCGAAACTGGCGAGGCGAAGAGCAGTAAGGAAGGTGGAAGGCTAAATATAGGTGTTCACTCACTACCTGAACTTTATAAAGACGCAACTGATCGGAACCGTACTTCACCATTTGCCTTCACAGGTAACAAATTTGAATTTCGTATGGTTGCCTCTTCAATGTCCATTGCAATGGCCAATACAGTTATTAATACAATAGTGGCAGATGTACTTTGTGAAATGGCCGATGAACTGGAAAAGGCAGAGAACTTTGATTTGGCAGTACATGATTTGATTAAGAAGACCTTAACTGAACATAGCCGCATCGTGTTTAATGGAAATGGCTATGCACAAGCCTGGACTGAGGAAGCAGAGAGGAGAGGTTTACCAAATATTAAGAATATGGTAGAAGCAATTCCTGCATTAACTACCGATAAGGCCGTGGACATCTTTGGAAAACACCATATATTCACACCAGTGGAGCTTCATTCCCGTGCGGAAGTGCTCTATGAGTCTTACTCCAAAGCAATCAATATCGAAGCAAAGACCATGATTTCTATGGCAAGTGTTCAGTATATACCTGCTGTGATTGCATACACGAAGCAATTGGCAGATTCGATTAATGCGATTAAATCAGCGGTACCAGATGCTGATGTTCAAGTACAAACGGAGCTCTTAAGGGAAACCACTGCTTTTCTATCAAAAGCAGATACTGCACTAAAGAAACTAAAATCGGTAGTAAATGAAGCATCTTTGATGGAAAAAGGAGCTGCCGAAGCAATATTCTTCCGTGATAAGGTTATACCTGCAATGGAAGATTTAAGGGCACCGATTGATGCACTTGAATTGATTGTAGATAAAAATTTATGGCCGGTACCAACTTATGGCGATCTACTTTTTGAGGTATAAGAGATAGTGATATATTAAAATATTGCTTATTAATGGTTTATAAATGGTTTAAAACTTTAAGCGCTACTTAACATTTTGTATGAAAAGTAGCGCTTTTTGTATATTTTTAATAATGTTTGTAAATGGATTTTTAGTTTAAACAAGAAAAAATACTTGACATATATCTTGTAATGCTATATATTTTGATTATCAAAATATTTGCCTTACAAAGCAAATAAATTGCAAGAGGTGAAATACGTGGAAGAAAAAATGAAGGAAATCAATAGTATGCTTGTCGAGATATATGATGATATTAATCATATTGAGGAATATACAATTAAGCAGGGAGCCTTCAATGATATATCGATAACTGAGATACACACAATTGAGGCTGTGGGAATGTATGGTTCGAAAACCATGTCTGAGATTGCGCAGGCTTTGGATATTACCATGGGTACATTGACAACTGCGGTAGACAAATTGATTAAGAAGGGTTATATGGAGCGAAGCCGAAGTAATACGGACCGAAGGATTGTAAATGTCAGCCTTACAAAACGAGGAAAGCTGGCTTATCGTATCCATGAAAAGTTTCATATGGACATGGTACGGGCAATCATGAAGGATTTTACTCCGGAGGAGGAAGAAATTCTGTTACAAGGTCTTCGGAAATTAAATCAGCATTTAAAAGATATCTATACACCAGGGAAATAAATATCAATGTCTAAGCTTAATAGCTTAATAGGAGGACTAAATAATGAGGCATGTAAATATCATCGGAACAGGAAGCTACACACCGGATAATACAATGAGTAATGATGATATAGCCAAACTAGTAGATACAAGCGATGAGTGGATTACTTCGAGAACTGGAATTCGAGAAAGACGAATCTCAACGAAGGAATCCACTGCGGATATGGCATATGAAGCAGCAAAAAGAGCAATCAAAAGTGCGGGTATTACTGTTGATGATATTGAATTAATTATCTGTGCTACGATTACACCAGATTATTTTATGCCTTCCGTGGCATGTACGGTTCAGGGGATGCTGATGGCGCATAAGTCCGCAGCTTTCGATCTAAATGCGGCATGTACAGGCTTCGTATATGCAATGGTTACGGCATCACAATTTATCCAATCAGGAATGTATAATAAGGTTTTGGTCATCGGAGTGGATACCATTTCAAAAATATTAGATTGGCAAGATCGCTCTACATGTGTCTTATTTGGTGATGGAGCCGGAGCGGCAGTGCTTTCTGCATCGGATATTAAACGAGGCATTATAGCCTCTACATTATCCAGTGATGGTTCGAAGCAGTCAATCCTATATTGTGAAGCAATACCATTAGCCAATCCCTATATCAAATATAAAGAGGAACCAGCTCGACCTAGCATTAAAATGCAGGGGCAGGAAGTCTTCAAGTTTGCGGTTCGCAGTGTTACAGATACAATTAAAAAGGTACTCACAATGGGAAACCTCACAGAGGAGGATGTGAAATTCCTTGTATCACACCAGGCCAACCGTAGAATAATTGATGTGGTGGCTAAGAACTCCAATATTCCAATCGAGAAATTCTATATGAATTTGGAACGCTATGGCAACACATCATCTGCATCCATTGGTATTGCACTTGATGAGTTAGTCAAAACCGGTGATTTGAAATCTGGGGATATTATTATTCTTGTTGGTTTTGGTGGTGGAATGACTAGCGGAGCTATTGCGATAGAGTGGTAGAAATTCAAATATCAAGATTAGGTTTTTATGAATAATTCAGGTATATATTTATTTTACATTAAGTTATTCTGGAAGAGAAATCTTTCATTTAACAATACATTCATTAGAAATTAAATGGGAGGATAACTTTCCCAATAATGGGGAAAGAAGAAGTTTCTTCCCACATAATAAGGAGGATTTATATCATGGATTTTAACAAAGTAAAAGAGGTAGTAGCAGAACAATTAGGAGTAGAGGTAGCTGAGCTTTCTACAGAAACATCATTAAAGAATGACTTAAATGCAGATTCACTTGATCTTTTCCAGGTTATCATGTCATTAGAAGAAGAGTTTGGAATTGAGATTCCTACCGAGGATACTGAGAACATTGATACCATAGGCGATATTGAAAAATATTTGAAGAGTAGAAATGAATAAAAATTTAAACTCACACAGATGAAAGGCATGGTTATTTATATGAGGTCACGTATTTGTGAGATGTTAGGTATAGAGTACCCAATTTTTCAAGGTGCAATGGCAAGAATTGCAGATGCACAACTTGCAGCAGCGGTTTCTGAT
>JAAYSQ010000173.1 GCA_012523925.1 Clostridiales bacterium | reverse complement strand
TTCCAGTCAGATATCCTGTTCCAGTATATCCCTTCTTACTTTTTTCCACCCTTACCTTGCCAGTAAACATCGCTTCTTCAGCTTCAATTAGCTGCCTAAAATCAGGGTCGTAGCTTGAATTCTCTGCACCTTCTAAACTTCTCTTAGAACTCTCATCATAATCCTTTGTATTACATCCGAATAAGAAAACCAAGGAAAACACCATAATTATGGTGATTCTCCGTATATATTTTCTCATATACTCCCTTTCTCACCTCTCATCTTCTAATCCCCTTAGATGATTGTTAAGTTACTTATAAAAAGCTGCAGCATCTATGTAATTCAATTATTCTGATTTGCAAAGACGCTGCAACTTTTTCTAACTAAAATACATTACTTTTTGCATGTTGTTTATAAACTCTTATTTACTATAGAAGGCATCAAGTGAATCCTGAAGTACAGGTTTTGCCGCCTCTACTGCCTGGGCAACGGTTGAAGTCTTATCTACTACAATCGGACCCCAGATTGTTGCACCAAAGTCAAAACCAACTGAATTCCAGATATCAAGTTTTAAGTTCTGACCGCATTCAAATGCAAGTTCAACGTCTTCATAGGTAGTGAAACAACTCTCAAACCATTCTGGATCATCCCTAAATTCTGTTTCACCCTTATGCCAGTTCAAGAACTCTTCAAACACCTGCAACACCTTGCTTGGCTCCTCTACACCAACAGGTATAATATACCAGTTACCGGATACTGGGCTGGAAACTGTTCCATCACCACTCGGTCCAATTGGATATGGTACCACATGATAATCGAAAGGTAATTCGGATCCTTCTGCCACTGCTGCATCAGCCTCTTGCTTTAATAACCAAGCCTGTGCAGTCCAGAACATAACCTTTCCATCTGCCCAAGCAAGTAGGTTATCATTCCAGTCATCCCAATTCCAAGGTCTACCAGACTGGTCCTGATTGTAGATACGATCTATGAACTCTAAGGTTTCAACAACCGGAGTAGAACTTAATCCTTCTACTTCAGTAGCTGCTATTGCACCACCATTGTTCATCATTAGACCATTTACAAAATCAGTAAAGACACCGCCGTAACCATATACATCAATAGTTCCATCATTATCATTGTCCTTGGTTCCTGCAGCCGCATACTCAGCAAATTTATCCCAAGTCCATTCGCCCCTCTTATATAATTCACGAGGATCTTCTAAACCTAATTCATCAAGCATGGTAGCGTTGTAGCCAAGGTAGATACCATTCTGAGGTAAACCCTGTTCACCAAAGAAGTAGGTTCCGCCAAGACCTTCTAAAGGTTGAATTATTTTCTTATCAGCAAATAAGTCACTATTCTCATGTGCAATCTTTGTTAAATCCTGAGCCAGGCCATTTGCAGCTGCAGGGATACCAAATTGAAGATCTGTTAAATAGATATCGCATTCCGGTGTACCTGCAGTAATAGAAGTATTAATACTTTCGATAATACCTTCCCAGCCTAAGTTAACAAATTTAATTGTACAATTGTATTTCTCTTCAATTCTTCTTACATTGTCTAATTTCATCTGTGCAGTTTCTGGGTTGGAAAGCCCTGGATCGTCGGTAATATCCGTATGCTCACTGGTGTAGAAGTAATCCCACCAAATACCAACTTTGATTTCTCTACCACCTAAATCAAATGCTTCATACGGATCCACCTCAGGTTCTTCCGCTGCAACTTCTTCTGTTCCTTCCTCTGTACTTTCTTCTGGCTCATTATTGTCCTCTTGTGTTGTTGCTGGAGTATTAGATGTTTCATTACTTTTTTGATCCTCCTCTTTGCCACCACATGCTGTGAGGGCAAATACCATAGCAAGCATACATAAGAGTGATACCAATTTCTTAAACTTCATCATTTCTCCTCCTTTATTATATGTTTTTGCTTTATTTTAAGGTGGGTAAGAGCATGGGTATTAACCAACTATACCGCTTCGTTCTACACCCTCCATAAAATACTTCTGTAAGATAAGATAAATAATAAGTATCGGTAGCAGGACAAGAATAACTCCCGCGTATACATTTAGCTGTGAAATCATCGGGTCTTTTACCTGATCAACGAATTCAATCGTAGCCTGAACAGTTGACAGTCGGAATGTGATATGATTTTTTGATGGCATCGAAAATAGCTTTACGTAAAACATATCATTATACTGCCAAACCATAGAGAATACCGTTACAGTCACAATTGATGGTACCGCATTTGGCATCATGATTCTAAAATATGTATACCACATACCCGCTCCATCGATAAATGCTGCTTCCTCAATTTCCTTTGGAAGTCCTCTGAAAAACTGCCGGAAGATGTAGATAAATAATCCCGATCGCAACCCACTTCCCAGTAAAGTCATTAGATACATCGGTAACTCACTGGATAAGAAGTTCATCTTACTACCTGTAATAGCACGGAAGATACCGAAGACATCCCAGTTTCTAAAATGCTGGTATAGTGGAAGCATAATGGTATGGGTTGGCAACACAATAGTCACGATTACGAAGCCAAATAATAGCCTTTTAAACGGAAAGTCAAATCGTGCAAAACCGTAACCTGCCATAGATGTAATAATAATTTGCATTATGGTTAAAATGACGATATAAAGCATTGACTGTCCTAGTGTTTTCCAATAATCCAAACGAACAAAGGTAAGCTTATAGTTATCCAAAGTCGGATTAAAGGGGAACAGGAATACTGATGGATTATAAACATCTGTTGCCGAATAAAAGGAATTGGCTATGATGTTAATAATTGGCCCTAAAATAATATAGGAAATTCCAAGCAGTATGATAAACTTAATAACCGAAAAGAGAAATGCTTTCAATTTATGTAAAACTCTTAGCCTCTTGTTAATGACTACTGTATCCTCATTCCATCTACGAAACTCTAGTTTCATTTCATTTATGTTCAAAGCGCTTCCTCCTTTCTAGTTATAATAGAATGTTTTTCTCGTTATCAATGCACCAACAATTACTAGGATCGTACACACTATTATTGTACTTAGTAGGCTCATCGCACTGGATAAACCATAGTTGTATTGAGTAAATGCAATATCATAAGCAGTCGTAACAACCTCACTATTAATGAAGGAATCAACGATGGTATAAACTACGTTGGTTAGTATTAAAGGCGAAACCATAGGGAATGTCACCTTCCAGAAAGTCTCATAAGTGGTTGCCCCTTCGATTTTTGCCACTTCATACATGGAAGCTGGAACGGATTGTAAAGCCGCCAAGAAAATGATAATCTGCACACTTGATGCTCTTACAATCTCATAAATTCTAACAATTACCCCCGTTAAGTATTCAATCAATTGCTTTGGTAGACCGATCTCGACGAAGATATTCAAAAAGTAATCTACATTTACACCAGAACTGGTAGCCAGTTCGGCTACAGTTGATGCTGCTCCCCCCTGAATATTTTCCGTTGCTAGTTGTAATGTCTCTTGCACTGCGCCGGAACCAAGTAAAATTGGTAGAAAGAAGATAGCACGAACCATTGCTCTTCCTTTAAATTTGGAATTTAACATAATAGCAATAAATAAACTAAAGAATACGATAAATGGTACGTCAATCAAGATACTCCACAGGGAGTCTACCAATATCTGATTAAATGTAGCATGTTCAAGTAAAGCAAATCGAAAATTCTCAAGCCCAATAAACTTAGTAGTGTATCCTCCCGTTTCCGCGATTTGAACATTGCTTAGGGAGAACTGCACCGTATGAATTAGACTTTTGAGATAGTAAACAAGAAAGCCAATAAACCATGGAAGGATGAAGAGGAGGCCAGTAATTGCACGTTTTTGTCTTAGTGTCATTCTTTTGTTTTTCATTCCTCAACCCCCTCTACTACATAACTCATTGCTGGTATCTCTATCCCATGAACATTAACATCTTTCTTATTTTGATTGATGTATATAGTAATGCCGTTGTCATAAGTAGTTTCTTTAATTCCATTATCAATAATCTTATGATCAACCATGGTACTTCCACTCACATGTTGAAGTGCTTCGTTGGTTTTTTCATAAATATCCACTGCATCCGCCATCCAAGTCTCATATTGTGTGGAATACAAACTATTCATACCTGAATATTTAATCTCGCTTGAACTATTATAGGAGAGGGTAAAATGTGGTGAAGAGCCATATTCAACCATCCTTAGAATAATTTCCTGCTTGTCATAGCTATCACTCAAATTTATTGCACTGGAAGCATAGTCTATGTATCCATGAATAACCATTTGATAAAATGGTATTTCCTCATCTACAATGTAGTAAGGATTATGGCTACCTGGTATATTGATTAAATCATCAGCATAAGCCCAGACATAGGCATTGCCACCTTGAAACATTAATGAATCAATTGCTGCATCCATGCGCTCTAATTGTCCCACTACAATTTGCTTTGCTTCCTGGCGATCTATTACATTGGTTCTTCTCTTATCGGAGGATAGTAAATCGCCCATATCTCTTAAGGAAACTCCAGAAGTATCCAACCGTTTCATCTCGTTTATGAATTTACTCACATGGCGGTCTAAAAACTTCGGTGAAAGAATGTTGTAGTTGGTTTCAACATATCCCATGCCACCAGTCTGTCGCATGGTTACAGGGTTTACTCTACCAAAGGATACGGTAAATCCTGAATAATACTGGGCATTTTCCAATTTGTAATTATAATTATCAGCTTCATAGGAAATTTTCTGGATTGCTACATCCCCAAAGAGCTTGGAGCCATTTGCCTCCAATTTCTTGTAAAGTTTTCGCCAATCCTTTTTTCCTCCAAGCTTACGTTCGATTTTGATATCTTTAACCGCATCATGATAATAACCACCATTAAACCAACCCAGGTAATTCACCTTAAGATTGGATACGCCATTAGAATCCAGGACATCTACAATCTGGCCAGCTTCCTCAAAGCTAGTCATTGGATAAACCGACATATAAGGAACACCAAGGAAGCTATCTTCGCGTTTTATTCCACCGACGATATCTAGATAGAAAGGTATAGACCCCTTTTCCTCTTTGGCTGTTAGAACACTACGACCAATCAATTTATTCTTATAGTAATTCGCCATACCGGAATAACTAGCATTTTCTTTATCAAGGAATGCGTATTCCACGGTAATATCAAGGCTATATAGATCCTTTTCTGCCGTAGGAAGGTCAGCAGCTACCCCTTCCGCTCCAAACATGGAGACCTTCTCCGTCCCTCTTAAGGTGAAGGAGGGATATACATAGTTATAACTATTTGTTTTACCTGATATATCTGCAATAATGTTTGCTAAGGCATCTCCATTGGTGATTTCTGCAAAAATCGCACCGTTTTCTTTCTTAATACCAAAGATCGGCATCCTTGCATTTTCTGTATCTTCAACAACAATATAGGATTGCAGTGTTGGATCCATTCCATAGATATATTGGTTATATCGTTCTGCCTTCTTACCATTATTGAATTTGATTAGAGACCCAGAGCCATTGGGAACTAGCATGTATCCTTCTTCGCTCGTGCTTCCTGCTCCAAAGTAGCTCAACAATGCAATATTAGCTATCTTACCTGTACCAGTGGCACTCATCTGGTCCGTCGGCACTTTCACTTCTAGTATGTCATCCTTTAACCTATATTCTAAAACTACGGTAAAGGTTGTTCTCTCTGGCAGTTCACCCCCGGCAGCCATCTGCGCATCCACATCAAAATCCGCCTGGGTATAGCCAATCTCCTCCAACATCTTGTTCATTTTCTGTAGCCCTACCTTACTGGCTTTCACTCCAGCAGTAAGTTCTAAAAATCCATCCAGGGATTTGGAAGGAAGATAACTATTTTTAAATGTCCTGGCATCGCGATCGGATAGCTGCGAAATGATTTTTTCTTGCAATCTTTCCTCAGTTATAAAAGGTGGAACAAGACCGGTAGGACTGTCTAGATTACCCAATAAATAGGTATATCTAACACCATCTTTTATTCCCTCTATTTCAAACTGCTCTCTCGTCACACTATAGTCATAGCTATACATGGATACTTCCGTCATACTGGAATCATAGTAAGTCAACACAAACTGCGAATTAAGTGCTGTCATATTTCTGCCGGAAGCTATTGGATCATTGGCCCGATCTACCGGATTCGAGTAGGTAGTTTCACCAGTTCGTTTATCATATACTGCAATTTCCGTTGTCTTTGGATTGGTATATAGCTTTAATTTCTCACTTTCCGCTACTAGAACCATTCCATTAACCTTCGGGTCTTCATCGTTCATCGCTACGAATTCTGTACTTGTTTCAAAAGTGTAATCGGTCAAATACTTCTCATAACCTTTATAGAAAAAATAATAGAAGCAAAGAAACATTACATATCCAATCAAAGCGAGGACGATTGCTACAATTGCAAACAACTTAATTTTTTTTGTCTTCTTCACAAGATCGCCCTCCTTATGCTCTCATAATTAACTCGGTATAAACACTTTGCAGGAATAAAATTACCTGATTTACCAAGGAAAACAGTAGTAAGATGATAAATATAATTATTAATAAAGCTGCAAAGGTTAATACCAAAGTTGTCAGCGTTTTACCAAATCCAAAATTATGTATCACCATAATTCCAATCAGTAACAATATCGCAAAATATATTATGGATATACCAAGTAATAGATAGTAGATGCCTTCTTCATCCGCTGCAATAAACCAGGAAAGAATGGTCGCAGGAACAAAGACAAGTATCATAGGCAACATCGAATATCCAATAATTGTGATTATATCTTTGAATCTTCCCTCGCCCTCCATTAGACAAGTAATTGACCAATTAGCCGCAGCGAAGAGCAAAATTGCCAGAAAGATACCAATAATTTCAGCCCTACTGTCAACATGCCTTGGGTTAATCGTATTAACTACAAATCCCGCATATCGCCTATTCAATGAAAATGATAAACCAAACAAAAAGATAAAGAATAAAGAGAGAGGAACACTCCCCTTTCCTCTATGTCTTACTTCATAAAAACCATCAAAGGGATGAGAAATAACATAAAACGGATACAGCAATTTTTTCTTTTTACTCATCTTCTCCAACTCCCTTCCCTCTTCTTTTCATTACCAGAGATCGAACGGTTAATCCAACCACAAGTATAGTGATCCCAGTTAGAATATAGCTTAGGTTTTCTTTTAAAATGTCATCTCGGTAACGCTTATATGCGATTGAATAGTATTCGCGATCCATGCCTAATTTCAGATATTCCATGGCTTTTTGATTATTGCCTGCAGCCAGATAAGATTTCCCAATTCCGGTATAAGCCAGTTCAAAGTTTGCATCCAATTCCAGAACTTTTTCCCATACTTTTACTGCCGAAGCCTCATCCCCATCATATCGCAAGGATATCGCTTTATTAATCAATCTCCCATACTGCGTTGGTAAGAAACGAAGTATTTCACCACGATAAGCATCGAGAACAAGGATTTCTTCCCCCTTCTCTTCGATAGCTACAGGATTACGAAAGGTTCCCTCTTGACTACCAATACCGCCAAAGATATAGAGGAGATTTCCTTCATGGTCATAGGTAAAGATACGCCCCCTGGTCTTATCAATCACAGAGTAGATCCCATTTCCTCGATATACGATATCAACGATTCGGGAAGCTCCGGAATAATCGCCGGAAAGTCGCCAGGTTAGATCTCCACTTAAGGCTACCATTCCCTTCTTAATAACATCCTGTCCTTTTGGATTTAGCCTACGGATGGATTGTTGCCCTTCTCCATCAATATTGGTGGCATATACAAAACCATCCGGTGAGATATCAACTCCAGTAAATTCCGTTGGGATAAACTGTGCCTGTCTTTCTCTCTGGGACTTAGTAGAAAATCTTCGCCATATCTTCTCAGAAGTTGTAATTGTAACGTTAATGGTCCCCGTAAATCCGGTAAACTCTGCATTTTCATCAAAGGCCATAATACCTTGGAACATATTCTTAGCAATAACGTAAGCCCTATCTGCATAGTCTACAGTAATCTTAAGGGGAGAGAAGACAAAATCATCTGGCAAAACTTCTGATTTTGGATTGCTGATAATCTTAAGTAAGGACCCATCCTCATGCAAAGCAACAACCCGCAAGTTATTCGTATCTGCAATATAGATTTCATTGTCCTCCGTTACATAAAGCCCAGAAGGTGCATTAAAGGTATCTGCTTTATCTTCATTATCAAAGCCTTCGATAATTCGCTCCAATTTCATCTCATTATCCAAGATAACAATACGGTTATTGCCAGTATCCGCCACATAAACTCTTCCATCTTCTCCCACAAAAATATCCTGCGGAGAGTTGAATACTCCAATCTCTAATTTGCCCCCTGAGATATTGCCATTGGGAACATAGGCAGCAGGAGTATAGTAAATATCTTCCCAATAATCATAGTTATAGGTATGATAAGGAACATTTGCATTGGCTGAAACACTTACAGCATTTGCAACATTTATCAATAGCATCAGGATGATCATTGGGATAAGTATAAATTTATTTCTCTTCATCTATTTCCTCCTTATTCCTTCATACCTGATGTGGTCATTGTTTCTATAATACTGCTTTGACAAATCACAAAAAAGATTGCGGGAACCGCTGCTATAATCAATGTCACAACTGCTGCCGCTCCTTGCCTTGCAGGTCCACCATTTACAATCTGCTGCAAAGAAAATTGCAAAGGTTTAAGTTCTTCACTACGAAGGTATTGACTTCCGGTATTTCCCCACATTTGCTGGAACTGCAAAACGGCTAGCGTTAACCAAGCTGGTTTTACATTCGGCATGATAATGGACCAATAAATTCGAAATTCATTTGCACCATCAAGCCTTGCCGATTCTATCAAAGAGTCAGGAATCTGTTCCATGAATTGCTTCATCAAATATAATCCAAGGCCGAATGAAAAAGCTGGCATAATTAGTGCACCATATGTATTATTAATTCCTAATTTAGAGATAATCAGGTAGTTTGGTATCTGCGTTACCTGCCAACTGAACATTAAGGAAAGGACAACCATCTGGAAGATCATCTTTTTCCCTGGAAAGTTGTGTTTTGCCAGTGGATATGCTGCCAAAGAAGCACATACTACATGGCCAACAGTACCACCACCAACGATTATCAATGTGTTAATGATGTATCTACTGAAAGGTACCCAAGAGTTGGACATTAAAACATACAAATCTGAAAAGTTATCAAAACTAGGGTTCCTAGGAAATAGCATGGGTGGATATCGAAATAACTCATCCAGAGGTTTAAATGCATTACTAATAATTAGTACCAATGGCAGTGCCATAAATACACCGCATATTCCCATGAATATAAATAAAGTTAGGTTACCAGCCATTGACCTGTTGAGCTGTTTCTTCTTTCTTCGAAAGATTTTACGTCTAGGTTTCATATAATCTCTAGCCATATTAATTACCTACCTTTCTAAGAATTCTCTGAACCAGCCTATTCGAACCTACCATCAGTAGAAAAAGTATCGTTGCAATAGCTGATGCATACCCCATCTCATATCGAATTGAACCATAATCCATCAAGTGGGTAACAATGGTAGTACCCGCGTAGTTAACACTGGGATTACCGGCTAACTGAATGGACACATCTGCAATACCGAAGGACTGAGTAATCTGCATAACTGCACCAAACAGTAATTGTGGCTTCATTGCAGGCAGAGTGATATACCATAGTTCCTGCCAACGGTTCTTAATTCCATCCACAGCAGCAGCTTCGTAAAGTGATTTATCCACAGTTTGAAGACCAGCGATAAAGGTAAGGAAACCAGTTCCAAGGCTGAGCCACAGCTGTACAATAATTAAAAATAACATGACATATTTCTCTGTCTTCATCCATACAATGGGAGTATTGATAAATCCCCAATCTAGTAGTAAACCATTCAAAATACCGTAGCGGTCACCCTTCAATATCAAATTCCAAATCACATAAGCATTACCAGATATGGATGGTACATAGAAGATTAAAGTCAGAAAAGCTCTAACCTTCCCACTAAATTCATTAATAATCCAGGCAAACAATAAGCACATCATATAACTGATCGGACCAGTAATTACCGCAAAAACCAAGGTATTTTTTATTGCAATTTTAAATATATCATCATCTAAAAATAATCGTATATAATTCGCCCATCCGGTAAATTCCGGGGGTTCCAATACATTAAAATTTGTAAAACTTAGTACAATGGAAATCACCACAGGCAACACGGTAAAAAAGAAGAAAAGAATAAAGTATGGAGCCATCATGATATAAGACGCTTTGCTTCTTTTTATTCGGTTAATCAATGTCCATTCACTATTGTTCCCCGCTCTATTTGACATCCTCTTCATCTCATCCTCTCCTAATCCTTTGCTGTCGGTAGCCCGAACTCTTTACGTTTAAAAGTGATCTCTTCATTAATATATCTAACATAATCCATCATAGCTTCCCTAGGCATCATTTTCTCTTCATCCGAAGCGTTTACTACCTTGTAAAAAGCATTGCTGACATTACGCCATGAATAATAACCACCGGGTACTTGAGGAATTCCCTTCATCCAGTCAAATTGTGCCATCAAGGCTTCATAGTCCTCCGTTGGCCAAGGGAGATTATCGAATGCCTCAATATTCGCGGTCGGGTAACGAGCAGAAGCTCCCATCAGCGCTTCCATCTCACGGGCATACTGAGTCTGTGTATCCGCAGAAACCCACCATTTCATAAATTCCCATGCACTTTCCTTATCCTGTGTCTGACTCATCATAATCGCAGCCGAACCAGTACTTGATACGGAATAATCCACTTCACCATTTTCTAGAACAGTTCCAGGCACCATAGAAAATCCCCATAGACCCTTAATATCTGGAGCTGACACCTGAAGCTGGTTGTAAAGGGAATAATCCGAAATAACAATTGGAGCCTCGCCGGTTCGAAAACGTTGATCCACTGGTGCTTCCATATCTAATTTATAATCGGTATAATATTCGGTATAGTCTTTAAAAACACTAATTGCAATATCACTATCTAAGGCAGATGCAGTAGCATCCTTGTTATAGTACTCTCCTCCATTTTGATAAAGAAGCATTGCAAATACCTGCTCTGCCAATTGAGGAGTCATGCCGGTTGGCAACATACCCAAGTCCATATTATTCTTACTGAGTACCGAAAGCGCTACTTTCATTTCATCCCAGGTTCTAGGGACTTCCAAATCCAACTCTTTCAAGATATCCCTTCGGTAGAACATCATGAGACAGGTCTCCGTTTCCGGAAGAGCAAAGGTCATACCATCGAACTCATAGGGAACCATAGCACTTTCCCTAAAATAGCTCCTTATCTTTGGTAAATCTTCGAATTCTGATAAGTCTACCACCGCATTACGCAATCCGTAGTTCATCGGTAAGTCATTCCCTACCTGAATGGCTACATCTGGTCCCTGTCCAGCCAGTGTTGCCTGAAGCAAGGTCCCCATATCAACCAATTGCACATTAACATTAATATTGGTCACTGGAGTAAATGTCTCATCAATCAATTCTTTCACCACATTAGCTTGATCACGTCCTGAGCCGATCCATATAGTAATGGTCTTTACATCGTCCCCAGCTTCTGCAATATTACCAATCGTATTGTAATCAATAACAAAGGAATAATATAAAGTCTTAACCGCATGTACAATTCTATCCCATAGGGAGTTATTCACTTCGGGAACTTTTATATTAGGTGAATGAACATAAATGGTATCTAGTGCCAAAGGCTGTTCCAAAACTCCAGTAATCCATGTTCCCAATGCGCTTACATCCTGCTTAAAAGAACTTAATATCTTAGGAAAACGTTCGATATCCTCAATTAGATAATCCAACTGCTCTACCATAGTTACCAAGGCTGCCTCACGATCACTACCTTTGCCTGCTACTTCACGAAGTTTTACCAACTCCATAGCAAGGCGTTCCCTTATATTCATGAGTTCTTCAACAAGCCCTGGTATACTTCTTTCTATGTTATAATCTCTGTATTTATCTGGCTCTACACCTGTAATGCGGATAACCTTACGATAAACCGCATTAACATCCAATAACACATCCTGTATATTACTTACGATATCCGAAAAATCCCCCAATACGACTTCCATTCGCAGGGTATGCTTCCCTTCATCCAGATAAAATCGATAATTCTCTCCAGCTTCATTATGTAATGTGGTCATCGTCCACTTGCTCTTATAGTTAAATCCATAGTCTTTCATTTCATCAAAGGGTACAGTTTCATCGATTGTAATCTTCCGGGATGTATAGATACCTCTTACAAAATTCTGTCTAGCATGAAGCGTGATATAATAATATCCACTTTCCGGCACTTCAAAATCCCACTCCAACCATTGTCCAACAATTCGCCAACTGCTGTTACTTCCAATGGTATTATTCTTTAACTCCTTCGCACTATAGGGATAAACCGCAGGTGAAGATTTATCTTGGGAGGGATATAGCATCTGGGAAGATTTGCGACTGGCATGTTCTGCATGAATGGTTATCATATGATCAGAAGTATCTTTCGCCCCCTGATTATCGTACATTTGCTTAACAGTATCGTAATCTCCCTTATCCTCTACATTCTTAAAGATAATCTTACGAAGGAGCATTGGTTCCCTTCTTGAATATAGTGTCAATGTGTGGGTGCCAGGTGTAAAATACACGGAAAGTCGGTCAGTTACATATCCTTCGCTGTCATAGCAATAGCTCAAAGTCCATTCGGGAGCTTCAATCTGCTTTGGTTTAATATCATTTCCCCGATTATCGGTTTTCCATTCGCGAACCTCATCAACCCAAATACGGGAAAACTCAACCAAACTTAATTGATTATAGGGAAGTTCTCCATCCACAAAAATCCCCCTCTGGATTGATGCACTCTTTCCTTCAATCGGGTAATATAGCAAGGAAATATCATAGAAGCCCTCTTCTTCTACTGTAACCTCATACTCGATCAGACCCTTCTCTCCCAAATAAACGGAGGTACCTTCCATACCTTCAAAGTTCTGATACTCCTCTATCTCCATATCTACTACACGAACATAATCCTCAGCATCAATTACATACTCTTCATCTGGTCTTTTTCTAATATCATATTGTGCGAGATATTCCTTATAATCTAAACCATCGGTCCCAATCTCACTTAATCGTTCTTTGTATTCTTCGTAAGTTCGATCAGTTTTCGCCGTGGCATTCTCCGCCATGCATTTGCCAAATAAGCTAAGGGCAATCATTAAAAGCACTGCTAATAGCCTTCTCATCCCCTTTAACTTTCCCATGCTACTATCCCCTCCTTATTAAAATCTATGCATTAGAGTGCATTTATTAATGCATATTTATTTCATATGTGTGCATTGTAGCACAATTTATGAGAAATGTCAAGAATCATTTTTGTAATTTATATTAATATATCTGTGTTATCCTATATTTTTTTATTCACTTTTTATATAATATGCTTAATTATGCATTTTTAATTGCATGTGCATCAGCTTTACATTATATGATATATTTTTCTTGTTAATTTAAAAATTATTCATACATTATTTGTCGTTTATTGAGTTTTTGCATAGTATAATGCTTATCAAAAGGAGATTTTACTTTTGTAAATACAAAACTAGAGCAAGGCAATATACTTTTATGTAAAAAAGTATATTTACTTTGCTCTAGTTTTCTTTGTTATTTCCTTTATTCAATTTTTCTTAATTTTCTTTGTTTGATCTTTCTAGTTTGATTTTTCTTGTTGTTTTATTTCGCTCTATTATTCTTATATTTATTAATATATAAATCTTTACAGCTAGATTTCTTTACTTGCGCTTGTCTGAGGATTTGCGAAAGATTACTTCTGAATTAACGTAGACGACTTCTTTTGGGAATGCAGGATTTTGTAAGCGCCACATTAACTTCTGCACTAACCTTCTTCCCAGTCTCTGGTTGCCTACTCTTACCGTTGTTAGCACTGGTTCTGCCTGAGCGATTACCTCTATATTATCATAACCGGTAACTGCTACATCTTCAGGGACTGATAATCCTTTATTATTTAGATGGCGCATGGTAAATAATGCGATATCATCGTTGGCACAAACGATTGCCTCCGGCATATACGGAAATCTATCGATGGCCTCTTCAACCTCTTCCTTCTTATAAAACTTATGAGTTGTATGATAATTTGCTATAATCGAGATATCTAAGTGTATCCCCGCTGTTTGCATCGCAGATAGAAATCCTTCATAACGCTCACTAATTGTCTTACTATAAGTGGTATCTCCTATAAAACCAATCTTTGTAAGTCCACGAGAAATCAAATCTAAAGTTATTGTTCGGATACTATTCCTTCCTTCACAAATAATGATATCCCCATACTGATTTAAATTACTCAGTTCTACTGGACCATCCAGGAATACAACCGGGATGTTCTGCTTCATAATTTGATTAATATAATCATCAGAAAATATACTTAGAATAATAAGGCCGTCAACTTCTTCCTTCAAATCCAAAGGAATTACTAAGTTCTTCTCATCTTCTTCACTAATAAAGTTAAATTGTAGTTTACAACCAAATTTATTCAGCTCATCCGATATTCCCATAATAATGTTGTTCCAAAAGAAGGATATCTCTCTTCTTGTTAGGACAACTATCGACTTGGTTTCATCGATTTTGTTACGTACTTTAAACTCATTAAGTACTACTGGCGATAGCTTTGAATATCCCATTTCATAAGCCGTCTCAATAACCAGAAATCTCGTCTCATAGGATACCGTATCGCTATTATTTAATGCCTTTGACACAGTATTTCTTGACAGGTTTAGCTTCTTTGCTATATCCTGTATGGTCACCCTTTTCATTTCTTTAATCTCCCTCTCACCTAGATATACCCTTCTTTCTAGGGCATGCCCACTCATCATTTAACTATTATACTAATGTAATGCACCCATAATGCAATTATGTGCACAATTGAAGTTTACTACATGTTTCTAAGATTTTCAAGCTAATTTAAAAAAATAATGCATATTGTTAGAATATGCACACTTGATAATGTTACTATCATTCAATAATTGAACTTTTAATTATAAATATTTCCATCGCTTTCCCTCTTAAAAACACCTTTTTCATTAGCGATTAACTCAACTCTAAGTAATTGATAATGCACAAACAATCATTACTTCAATCCGTAAGGCATGGTAAATTCTATAGGTCAATGATGGGAAATAATGCATATGAAATATATGATTTATCATTTGTCATTACAAATGCACAATTGGTGAGTGCGAGTGCATTATCCTAATATGAACTTCGTTCACATAGGCGGTGCTTTTTCCACCTAATGGAATAACAGAGTAATTTACTAATTATATGAAAAACTGGGAATAAATAATAACTCCCAGTTCTCATAACGTGCTATGCTATATAAAATGTAGAATTATCTTATTATCCATGATATTCACAAATAAAGTTAGTGTACTCAGCAGTAGTACTACAATCTGTTCCACAGGCATACAAACCGATAATAACGCCAGTAAATCCTCCAGCAACTTCTGTAGAAAGGTATCTAGTTTGTGCTTTACCAAGATGAATTTCCTTGCCATCCACTTGGATGTTGAAGCTATAATAATCATTATTTGCATGAATGACAAGTGTAGCCTTATTATCATCATTTAATGCTATCGAATTTTCTACTGATTTAATATCGCCAACATTGAGTCGTTCAATAACTTCATAGCCATTCTCAGTTTTACGAATAGCCAAATCGTAATGATGATTTTCATCCATATAAAGGGTTATTCCTGCCTCACAATCAACAATACTTACATCACAAGAAATAGTCGCATCAAAATCCTTCTGGCGAATTCCGATGAAGGTTGGAGAATCCACTTGGTCAAGAGTAACATCTGTCCCCTTTAGACGTAACATATTATCAAGTAATTGATAGTTTTCCATATGAGGATGGCGTAAGTAACACCAATCCTTATTCCAGTTTGTATTTTCAAAAGTATAGAGCTTTTTCTCATTCTGCACAACACTATAATTTACGTAATCCACATCAAAAGTTTTAAGAGTAACACCATCATGTCCAGCGGAAAACCAACCATCTTCACCAAAGGTTACCGGTGTAAGGAAAACTTCACGTCCAAGATGATGATAAGTAGCCCAACGGCCAATTTGACGAAAACCAAGATGAAGTATCCACCAATTTCCTTCATCATCTTGAATTAGGTCACCATGACCAACCCCTTGTACTTCATATCCTCCAAGATTACGGTTAGTCAGAACAGGGTTATGAGGATACGCTTCAAATTTACCATAAGGGGAGTCTCCACGAGCATATGTAACCATATGGCCATATTCCGTCCCGCCTTCTGCAGCCATTAGATAATATACCCCATTTATTTTATACAAATGTGGGCTTTCCAGATAGCGTCCCCCAGTACCTTGCCAAATTGTACGACTCGGTGTAAGTTTTCTACCGGTTTCAATGTCAATTTCACATTGTACAATACCGTGAACCCCATTATCATCTGCTCCGTTACTCATAAAATATGTTTTACCATCTTCAAAATAAAAGGAAGGATCTATCCCACCCTGATCTACGAATATTGGCTCTGACCATTCGCCGTATATATCATCAGTCCATACATAGAAGTTCTGACGTGTTGTATCGTTGGTTGTAGTCATATAGAAACGTCCGTTATTATACCTTATTGTAGGTGCAAACACTCCTCCGGAACTATTAATATTCTCAAGTTGAACCTGACTCTTTCTTGTAAGACAATGTCCTATCTGCTCCCAATTAATTAAATCCTTACTTTCAAAAAGTGGAACTCCTGGAAAGTATTGGAAGGAACTGCACACTAAGTAATAGGTGTCCCCAACTTTACATACGCTGGGGTCAGGATAGAAGCCTTTTATTACAGGATTATTATATTTCATTATTATTTACCTCCATTATTCATTTTAGTAATGCAGATATTGTATGCTTACTATACTATATAACTCGAATAATGTAAATGATGGTTTTATGTAACCTATACCCTAATTTAAATATAAGTTTTTAAAAATTCTATAAAATATTAGCTAGTAATTTTAGACAAAGTTATAACTAGCATCCTAACAAAATCAAGCTAATGTTCTAAAACCTCTATTTTTATTATTATAATAAGATCCCATAATCCTTTTTTTAATCATCTAATGTATATTTTTGCTGTTAAAATTGAGATTTTTGATTAATTATTGTTATATTCATTAATTGACAAATATTTAACAATAGCATATAATTTTAATTGTTAATAATTTAACAATGTGACTTTTATACCTAGAGGAGGATATCATATGGCAAAGAAAGACGCTACATTTAATAATAAGGCAAAAGATAAGACAATTTTAATCGATAAAGTGGATGCTCTTCTATCCAAAATGAATGAAATGAAAGAAGCCCAAAGAATATTTGCAACTTATTCGCAAGAGCAAGTAGACAAAATCTTCTTTGCCGCTTCTGTAGCAGCCAACAAACACAGAATTCCCCTTTCTAAAATGGCAGTTGAAGAAACAGGAATGGGAATTGTAGAGGATAAAGTAATCAAAAACCATTATGCTTCTGAATATATTTACAATGCATATAAAGATACCAAGACCTGCGGTGTCATCGAAGAAGATCCCGCTTATGGAATTAAGAAAATAGCAGATCCAATCGGCTTGATCGCTGCTGTTATTCCAACAACAAACCCAACTTCCACCGCTATTTTCAAGACATTAATTGCCCTAAAAACTAGAAATGCTATTATCATATCTCCACATCCACGGGCAAAAAAATGTACGATAGCTGCTGCCAAAATTGTATTAGAGGCCGCTGTAGCTGCTGGTGCACCGGAAGGCATTATCGGTTGGATTGACGTTCCTTCCCTGGAGTTGACCAACGAAGTAATGAAGAATTCGGATATTATCTTAGCAACTGGTGGTCCTGGCATGGTGAAATCTGCATATTCATCTGGAAAACCTGCTATTGGAGTAGGTGCTGGAAATACCCCCGTAATCATTGACGAAACTGCTGATATCAAGCAAGCTGTCAGCTCCATCATATTATCTAAAACATTTGATAACGGTATGATTTGCGCATCTGAACAATCCGTTACCGTATTAGATAAGATCTATGATGAAGTAAAAGAAGAATTTATTTACCGCGGATGCTATATATTAAAAGATGATGAAATTGACAAGGTAAGAAAGACTATCATAATTAATGGCTCACTCAATGCTAAGATCGTTGGGCAATCCGCTTATACGATAGCAAAGTTAGCAGGCGTTAAAGTGCCTGAAAATACAAGAGTTTTAGTTGGAGAAGTAGAAAGTGTAGACATCTCTGAAGAGTTTGCTCATGAAAAACTTTCTCCTGTTCTGGCATTATACAAGGCTAAAACTTTCGATGAAGCAATCGAAAAGTCCGAGCAACTAATTGCTGATGGGGGCTATGGCCATACCGCTTCCATATACATTAATCCGAATGAAAAAGAGAAGCTTGCAAAATATTCACAAGCAATGAAAACATGCCGTATCTTGGTTAACACTCCTGCTGCTCATGGTGGTATTGGTGATCTATATAACTTTAAATTAGCTCCATCCTTGACCTTAGGCTGTGGTTCTTGGGGAGGCAACTCAGTTTCTGAAAATGTCGGTGTAAAACATTTACTCAATATCAAAACAGTTGCTGAAAGGAGAGAAAATATGCTTTGGTTTAGGGCTCCAGAAAAAACATACTTTAAAAAGGGATGCATGCCAGTAGCACTTGATGAACTTGGAACTGTCATGGGCAAGAAAAAAGCATTCATCGTAACAGACTCATTTCTTTATAAGAATGATTATACAAAACCGATTACAGATAAATTAGATGAAATGAATATTACCCATACTTGCTTCTACGAAGTTGAGCCAGACCCAACCCTTGCTTGTGCCAAAGAAGGTGCGAAGGCTATGACTTCCTTTGAACCAGATGTAATCATTGCTTTCGGTGGTGGTTCTGCTATGGACGCTGCTAAGATTATGTGGCTTATGTATGAACACCCAGATACTGATTTCCATGACATGGCTATGCGCTTTATGGACATTCGTAAGAGAGTGTATACCTTCCCTAAAATGGGAGAAAAAGCTTACTTCATAGCAATCCCTACAACCTCAGGAACGGGTTCTGAAGTAACTCCTTTCGCAGTTATTACGGATGAGGTTACGGGAGTAAAATATCCTTTAGCAGATTATGAACTGCTACCAAACATGGCTATCATTGATACGGATAACATGATGACACAGCCAAAAGGTTTAACCAGTGCTTCCGGAATTGATGCCCTAACCCATGCCCTTGAAGCTTATGCTTCTATGATGGCAACCGATTACACGGACGGATTGGCATTAAAAGCAATTAAAAATATATTTAAATTCTTACCTATCGCATACGAAGATGGAAGCAATATAAAGGCAAGAGAAAAGATGGCTAATGCTTCAACGATGGCTGGCATGGCATTCGCTAACGCCTTCCTCGGTATCTGCCATTCCATGGCACACAAATTAGGAGCATTCCACAATCTGCCCCATGGAGTTGCTAACGCACTCTTAATCACCGAGGTAATGAAGTTCAACATATCCGAACAACCTACCAAGATGGGTGCATTCTCTCAATATGAATATCCTAACATCTTAGAACGTTATGTTGAGATTGCTAACTTCCTAGGCATTGTTGGTAAGGATGATATGGATACCTTCCATAAATTATTGGATGCAATCGATAAATTAAAAGAAAGTGTTGGAATCAAAAAATCCATTAAAGAGTATGGTATTGATGAAAAAGCATTCATGGATACCTTAGATGATATGGTTGAGCAAGCATTTGATGACCAATGTACTGGAGCTAATCCAAGATATCCTTTGATGCGTGAATTAAGAGAAATGTATATCAGAGCATACCATGGCGAATAAGGACCACTATAACAAATTATCTATGCTATAATAATCTATAATAATTTGTTAATCTTTTCACTAAGAGGTGAAGATTAGCAAAACATTATGGCTATTTGAAAGGGGATACACTATGAAGCTGGATCAAGTATTAGCAACGCGAACCAATAAAACCATCTATAAGTATGAAGATACTGCCGTTAAAGTATTTGAGAAGGGCTACCCAAAGTCATTGATTTTAAATGAAGCATTAAACCAATCTCGAGTAGAAGAAACCGGTTTGAAAATTCCTAAAATTCAGTTTGTTGGAAATATCGATGGTTGTTGGAGTATTACAATGGAGTATATTCCAGGTAAAACTCTATCTCAGTTAATGAAAGAAAGTCCAGAAAGAAAAGATGAATTATTAGAATTGTTTGTTGATTTACAAATTGAGATGCATACCAAAAAAGCACCCTTATTAAACAAACTAAAAGATAAGCTAGTTCGTAAGATCCAGAGTGTAGAAGATTTGGATGCAACAACAAAATACGAGTTATTGATGCGCTTAGATAGTATGCCCAAACACACAAAACTGTGTCATGGTGACTTTCTACCATCAAACATTATTATTAATGATGCAGGAGCATATATTATCGACTGGTCTCATGCCACGCAGGGCAATGCTAGTGGTGATGTAGCTACGACCTATCTTAAAATGAAACTATACTATCCAGACCTTGCCGATCCATATATTAGATTATTCTGCAAAAAGAGCGATACTGCTCTTCAATATGTTCAAAAATGGTTACCAATAGTCGCAGCACAACAGCTACTTACTGCCAGTAACGAAGAAAAAGACTTCCTAAACAAGTGGCTAGATGTTATTGATTATCAAGGCTAAGTATTATAAGGCTAAGTTATTATAAAGAAAGGATGTTGCAAATTCGAATTTGCAACATCCTTTTTACTACATTTACTTGTACCGTCCAAGTCATTTGCCTTGAAATTAGGATAAAGAGTATCTAGTTCATGTGGTTATATTTATATTTTAAGCAGATTTTACTCTAGATTTTAGAACTTCATAACCCATCTTAGTAATAGCTTTTTCGATTTGATTAACTGCGACCTTATCTTCATCGAAATTTAATTTTACTTTGCTAGAGTTAAATAATACCTTTACTGTATCTTGATCAACACCGTCTAAACCTTTTACTGCACCTTCAATCTTTTGCATGCATGATGGGCATGTTAAAGTTTCTAATTGAATTACTGCTGCTTTCATAATAATCTCCTTTCTTCGCACATGATCTGTGCATATCGAATTATTGTTAAGTGTCATCTATTTTATAATCTAATTCTATCCTCTATCACCATATAAAACCTTGATCTACATCAAGTTTTACGATTTTCTATTTCTTAGACGGTAACGTAATAACCTCATACCATTAAGAATAACTACTAAGATGCTGGCTTCATGGACTAACATACCGATTGACATATTCATCCACTCACTAAAGAAAACACTGGCAAGTAAAACGAATACGACTCCTACTGCAATAACAATGTTTTGGATCATATTTCTCGCTGTAGCTTTTGTTAATCCAAGAGCATGAGGTAAGCGACTGAAATCAGAATTCATTAAGACCACATCTGATGTTTCAATAGCAACATCGGTTCCACTTCCCATAGCTATACCAATATCCGCCAAAGCTAGGGAAGGGCTGTCATTAACGCCATCTCCAACGAAAGCTACGATTTGACCTTCTGCTTTTAACTTCTTAATATATTCGGATTTATCTTCAGGTAGCATATTGCCATGTGCTTTAGTTAAACCAAGTTCATGACTAACAACATCAACAGTCCCTTGGTTGTCACCGGAAAGCATAACAAGGTTCTTTACGCCTAGACCTTTTAACATTTGAAGATCCTCTTTAACACCAGGACGAATTTGGTCACGTACCCCCATCATAACTTTTAATTGACCATCTATAGATGTTAGTACTATAGAGTTTCCATTTTTCTCAAATCGGGCTACATCTGCTTTCGCTTTCTTACTTAGTTCAATATTTTCTTTTTCCATTAAGGCAACATTACCGACAGCCACTCTGTGCCCGTTGACACTAGCTACAATTCCGCCACCTTTTACAACTTCTGTGTTTTCAACAGGAAAATATCTAGTTTCTCCAATCTTTTGTAAGACTGCTTTAGCC
>JAAYSQ010000172.1 GCA_012523925.1 Clostridiales bacterium | reverse complement strand
TTTTTATAATAAAATGAAAAGGAGATATAGGGATGTCTGAGAGAAAGGAATTATTAAAAGTTTATTGCATCTACATTGCGTTATTTGCACTTACTTCAATAGTAAATAGCTTAAGTATGACCCTGATTGAGGGAAAAATTGCATTAGTAATTGGAATCGTGTGGGTAGTGGTAACAAGCTTGATCTATTATTTTCTAATACGAAAGAGAGAGAGTTTGAATATCATTTATTCAGTAATTAATGCCATTATAGCTGGGATTGTGATAAGTTCTTACTATTCAATAAAGTCTGTATCACCATATAACCCACTTGTAATGGTAGCCATATTTACCCTTATTATGCTGTGTAATTATACTGCATTTATAAAATCAAAGAAAAAAAGAATTCTCGTAAGGAATACCCTAATATCCAGTATTATTGTAATTATAAGTTCTTCAATTATTTGGATGGGGTATAACAAATCAGTAGGAAGTAGTTTGGTGTTTTTAGCTATTATCTATTTGTGCTTTAATATAGCACTGTTTAAAGATATGGATAAAGGTCCAAGTTATATAAGAATATTAGGCAAGGCATCGGTATTCATGTTTGCAGGAGTTGTATTTATTGTAATTCAAGCATTAACCGAAGGAGAATTATTGGAAATGTTTGAAGGGGTTTTGCCAGGGGATGCTAATCATAATAAAAGAAAATAGCCAATATCATAGGTTATTGGGGGGGAGTAAAATGAATGATTATAAGAATTTAAAACCGATTTATAGAAGTAAATTACGAGTTTTTCTTGGAAAGCAATATTACCGCTTGCTTCGATATCTTAATTGGTATTTTGGAGGCAAAAAATATACGAAAAGGAAAAGTAATAATCATTTGAAATATATATACTTTACCCATAGAACACCTTTGTTTCGAAAACTCAGAAACGTGGATATGTGGTTGCAACATAATAAAGTTGTAAATCTAAAAATTGCTTTAAAGCGTGTCAATGGAATACTTATACATCCTGGTGAAACATTTTCTTACTGGAAGACAATCGGCAAACCCACAAAGTACAAAGGCTATAAGAAGGGAATGAATCTATATTACGGTAAATTTAGAGCAGAAACAGGTGGCGGTCTCTGCCAATTATCGAATCTCATATTTTGGATGACATTACATACTCCTTTAACTGTAGTTGAAAGACACAGGCATAGTTTTGATGTGTTTCCAGATTCCAATCGAACACAACCGTTCGGAAGTGGAGCAACATGTGTATATAATTAAAGAGACTTGCAAATCACAAATCAAACGAATGAAACATATCAGATAAATATTAAAATTGAAGACGATCATCTGGTTGGTGAAATCAGAACGAATATAGAACCTTACGAAACATATCGAGTTTATGAACGAGATCATAAAATAACCCATGAATATTGGGGTGGCTATGTAAGACATAATCTGATTAGACGGGAAATATTTGATTTCAGTAGTAATTTGATCAATGATGAATACATATGTGAAAACCATGCATTAATGATGTATGAACCATTAATTGGGACTAATGAAGAATAGATTTAGATAACTATCGAATTTGAATAACAATATTCAGATATTACTGAATTATAGCATGATAAGATGACACGATTTGACAAAATTCTTTAATTCAGATATAATATGGAAATGTAAGCTCCTAAGACCATATGGAAGTGGGGGACCCAATTCTTTTGGGGTGAATCTTATTTAGTAAGAAGGGCTACTTGGAAGCCCTAACCCGTCAGCTAACCTCACCGGAGTATACCAAGCGTATGATGTGACTGTTATCAGTTAGGTTATGCGCTATTTTTGTTGTAAAAATATGGCATTCTAATATTGACATCTAGTTAACACATTAGAATATCAGCGCAAACCAACATCATAAAAAATATTATGGTGTGGAGGAATGAAATTGAATTTACTATTGAAAATCAGTATTGTATTAGTAGTGGGAAGTATAGGAGGGAGAATTGCAAAACATTTTAAACTTCCCAATGTATCAGGTTATTTAGTAGCGGGATTGCTACTAGGACCGTCGTTTATTAATTTAATAAGCAGTCAGGATTCCAACTCATTAACCATTATTAGTGAATTTGCATTAGCTATCATTGCGTTCAGTATTGGTAGTGAATTCATTATTAAGGATATGAAAAAGTTGGGTAAATCCATAGCAATCATAACTTTAGCGGAAGTTATTGGTGCTGTGCTTGTTGTATTTTGTGTTATGTTTTATATATTTAAACAGTCATTTGCATTTAGTATTGTTATTGCTTCTATGTCAGCAGCAACTGCACCAGCGGCTACATTATTGGTTATTCAACAATATAAAGCACATGGACCTTTAACAAAAACTATTTTACCTGTAGTTGCATTGGATGATGTCTATGGAATTATTGTGTTTGGAATTGCAATGTCTGTAGCAAAAATATCTGAAGGAAAGAGTGACCTTTCTTTCATAGAGATGTTAAGTGGACCAATGATTGAAATCGTTGGATCTCTTATCTTAGGTCTCATTCTAGGTTTATTGCTTGTAGCAGTAGTTAATCGAACAAAGTCTTCGGACGATATCCAGATTATTTCGTTGGCAGCTATTGGAGTTGCAGCAGGACTTTCTACATTTTTAGGTTTTTCACCTTTACTAACAAATATATTAATGGGAATGACATTAGTTAACTTGAAGAAAGACTCAGAACGTGTATTCAGCACAGTCAACAAATTTGTTCCAGCGGTTTATGTATTATTCTTTACCTTAGCAGGAGCTAGCTTAGATCTAGGTATACTAGCTACGGTAGGCATAATGGGCATAGGCTATGTTATTGCTAGAGCAGCTGGTAAGTACATAGGAGCATTTGTTGGAGCAAAAGCTGTTCGTTCAGAGAAGGCTGTTGCTAATTACTTGGGTCTGGCATTACTGCCACAAGGTGGTATTTCCATTGGCCTTTCTGTAATCGTACGCCAACAGCTTCCAGAGCATGCAGTGGGAATTACAACAATTATAATGTTTAGTATTCTAATCTATGAAGTTTCAGGTCCTATCTTTGCTAAGATTGCTATCGATAAAGCAGGAGAAATCAATGGATTGGAGAAAATAAAGGAAAAGCAGAACAAGCAAGGCCTAGAGGGTGAAATTAAAAATATCGCTTAGCAGATAGTTATAAAAATCATTAATAAAAACTACTAGATTTTTGATCTAGTAGTTTTTTGATTCATTATTACTTCCGACAGGCTTTGACATTTTATGTGTATTACTTTATGATACAATGTA
>JAAYSQ010000171.1 GCA_012523925.1 Clostridiales bacterium | reverse complement strand
TTTTTTCTGCTCAATCAGCTTTTCTTTTAGCTCAATTGCCTTGTCCCAAATTGAAATAATATCTGCAATTTTTTGTTGTTCAATATCAGGTGGTAAATTAACTACTAATTCCTTAAGTTCTTTGGAGTAAATATGGACAACCGAATGGCCTTGTCCTAGTTTCGCCCTTTCCTTTGCTAATCTTCCTTCATTTAAAGCGAAAGCAAGATACTGACTATTGACACCTTGTGTTCTTAAAATTATTATATCTCCACCAGCATAAGCCTTCTCATCATGAATAAAGGCTACCGATTTACCAATTTCCCCCATTGTTTCACCAGAACCTGCAAATAAAATATCACCTTTTCTTATTTCTATGCTTTTTTTAGCAGTTTCCTCATCTATAAAAGAATAGAATTCCTTTATGTAATAGTGATGGTGGGTATATATCTCACCGTATCTAATGCAAGGTAAGCCATTTGCTTTTGTTTCACTTTTTGCTATTCCTTTTCCCTTTAAAAATGTTCCTAATTCTCCGAGCTTTTTGGTTTTCCAATCAGACGGATAAGTCACCTTTTCTTTAATCCTGCTCATCCTTATCTCCACCCTTTAATTGCTTCTTCTGTTCCATCTTTTCAATCTGCTTTATACTCTTTTCAGGCGTTGGTAAATCTTCAGGCATAGTCCCACCAAGTTCTTGAATTGTTTGTCTCACTTTCTCTCCAACTTCAAAGTGAGTGCGGTATGCGTTTGACTTTCCTTGAATTCTATCTCTACGCAACTTCTCATCAGTTTGTGTTGCCCGGAATAAATTTGCCGCTAGTTCTGTACTACCCATATGGTCTAGGATTTGCTGACTCTTTTTTAATCCTTTTCGTTGATGAATTTCCTTAGCACCTAATCCACCATACAATCCTTTATATCCATGATTTTGAAAAATTGCATAATCCAAGTTCGTTTCTACTCCTGCATTTTTCGCAGCTTCAGCCAAAGATTTATTATGCTCCTTGAGCTCATTACGAATTGCTAATCTCTTCTTATCTTCATCCAATGTTTCAAATTGTTCCTGTAATTCTTGTTTACGGGTTTGAACAGCAAAATAGGTTTGCCCTAAAGCCACAATTTCCTTTTTGGGATCCGCATTCTGGACGATAAGATAGCAAGCATAGCGTGAAAGCTCATAATCATCTATTTTTCTTTTTGCACCTGAGCCAAGTTCGACCATTTTGCTGACCTCAGCAAAATGGTCTTGTACAAATTGTCCACTGTTTTTACATGCTTCCTTTGCCTTTTCAATTACCTTTAAGAAATTACGCCATTGTTCATAATTTAAAATTTTTTGAAGATCTCTTGCATACCAAAAGTCTTCTCCATATCCATTTATTTGACGAAATTGTTCAAATGTATTTTCATTGTATTGTTCGATTTCCCCCATAACGTTTCACCTTCCCTTTCATTTTACAATCCTAACTCTTTCAAATATTCCCTCATCTGTTCTTCAACTTCTTGAAGCTCCTTCTTAATGTTATAAATATTTTTCTTCACCGCTTCCATATCAATAGGATCTTCTTCTTCAAATGTATCGACATAACGTGGGATGTTTAAGTTATAGTCATTTTCTTTGATTTCCTCTAATGTTGCAACATAGGAATATTTATCAATCGTTTCTCTCTTTTCAAATGTTTCAACGATTTTTTCGATGTCCTGCTCTCTTAATTTATTTTGATTTTTTCCTTTTTCGTAATTTCCTTCTCCAGATGCGTCAATGAATAGGACATCATTACGGGTACGGTCTTTTCGGAATACCATGATACATGCAGGTATACCAGTTCCATAAAATAAACCTTCTGGTAAACCAATGACTGCATCTAATAGATTCATATCAATAATTTGTTTACGAATCTTTCCTTCACTTGCTCCTCTGAACAGAACACCGTGTGGTAAGATAGTAGCCATACGTCCATTTTCTGCTAGTGAATATAGCATGTGCTGGACAAAGGCATAATCTCCTTTTGACGCAGGAGGTACACCCCATTCAAAACGACGATGAGGGTCAAGACTTGCTTCCATTTTAAACTTTTTATCTGTTGAACCTTCTCCTGCAAACCCCATCGCCCACTTATCTAATGAGAAAGGAGGATTTGCAACTATCACCTGAAATTTCATCAGCTTTCCATCTTCCAAATGTAATGGATTTGCTAATGTGTCTCCCCATTCAATTTTTGCATCATCAATTCCATGCAAATACATATTCATAAGTGCTAATGAGTGGGTAGCTCCATTCCTTTCTTGTCCATAAATGGCAACCTTTTTACTCGGAACTTGTTTTGCAACTTTCAACAATAATGATCCAGAACCACATGTAGGGTCATAAATTCGGTCATTTTCTTTAGGTTTGACTAATCGAGCTAGTAGTTCTGAAACTTCTGCAGGTGTATAGAACTCCCCGCCCTTTTTTCCGGCATCAGAAGCAAATAACCCAATCATGTATTGATACGCATTACCTACAATATCTTCATTACCTAATTGAGATGGTTTCAATGATAATTGATTAAAGTCTTCCAATAACGAACGAAGCATAGCATT
>JAAYSQ010000170.1 GCA_012523925.1 Clostridiales bacterium | reverse complement strand
TTGCCGGAAACAAATATCAAAACGGATATCCGACAATATATATACGTTGCTAGTACCCGTTTTTTATCAATGTTAAACCTTTGTTGATACCAAACCCTATATTATTTTCTCTGACCTTCTATATTTTGTGTCAATACACAATATATTTCTATATTAAAATTACGCTATCCTTTTCTTTGACAATCCCCGCCCTGAGTATTTCACCAAAAAAGATTTGTTTGTTTACAGTGCATAATGCACCAAGTTTTTTTATGATGGGGCAATCAATAAAACATTCCTTTCCTACTTCTGTAACTTCTATAACAGCTTCCCCCATCTGCAGTATTTTTCCTTCAGTTAAATTGTTTATATTTATATCCTTGATAACAAAGTTAGCCCTGAATTTTATATGACAAAATCCTTTGATATGGTCATCAACAAGTCTAGCGTTCCCCTCGGAGGAAATAAAACTGACACCTCTTTTGTCTTTCCTTAATCCACAGGTACGAAGATCTATCTGTTCTTTTTGGTTCCACACATCATTTTCTTTAAGATATATTTTTTCTATAATCGCCATTTCATAAGCCTCCAAGTTGGAGCAGATTTTTCTTTTTATTTTAGATTTTCCCTAACAACAGCCTTTCTTTGTTATTGTATATTCATTCTATTGTTCCCAGCAAAAAAAGGGGCACTACCGCGCCCCCCTAATTATATTAATGGACCTTAACTTCTAGCCCACTTTTTCTAGTTTAACCGCCGATACTTTATATTCCGGTATTTTGGATATAGGATCCGATGCCGCTCCGGTTAAATAGTTCGCAGCTCCGCTTGCATAATGGAATGGCATAAACACCACATCCTCATCTATTATATCTGTGACCTTAACTTCTACATTTACACTTCCTCTTCTTGATGAAACCTTAATTGTTTCACCATCTTTAAATCCTAATTTATCTGCCGTACATTTATTTATTTCTATAAATGAACTAGGTGCTATTTTGTTTAATCCTTCTTCCCGTCCGGTCATACTTCTAGTGTGATAATGATATAATATTCTTCCGGTGGTCAATATGAACGGATATTCCTCGTCCTTAGTCTCGGCACTTCCTATATGCTCAACCGGATGGAATAGCCCCTTACCTCTAGCTATCTTCTCCTTATGCAGATACTTAGTACCCGGATGATCCTTAGTAGGACATGGCCACTGTAGACCTTCGACCTCCAGCCTATCATATGATATGCCGCCATATTGAGGTGTGACACAGGCTATTTCGTCCATTATCCTGGATGGGTCTTTATAGAACTTATCATACCCTAATCTTCTCATAAGCTCCATTAATATTACCCAATCAGGCTTGGAATCGCCAATAGGTTCTATGGCTTTTCTTACCCTCTGGACTCTTCTCTCAGTGTTCGTAAAGGTTCCATCCTTCTCCGCAAATGAAGCAGCCGGGAGAACAACATCTGCCAGCTCAGCAGTTTCGGTTAGGAAAATATCTTGAACAACTAAGAAATCTATACTCTCAAGAGCATGTTTCACATGGTTTATATCCGGATCAGACACCATCGGGTTTTCTCCCATTATATACAGGAATCTCAGACTGCCGTCTCCGATTGCATCTAACATGTCCGGTATAGTCAGGCCGCCTTCTCTTGGTAGGTTTTCAACACCCCATGCCTTTTCAAATTTCTGAGCTATATCCTCATTAAACACTTTTTGGTATCCGGGATAATCCGCAGGCAGTCCTCCCATGTCACATGCACCCTGCACATTATTTTGTCCGCGTAGTGGGTTTACTCCTGTGAATTCCCTACCGATATTACCACAAGCAAGGGCTAAATTAGATGTAGCTATTACATTATGGGTTCCGGTTCTATGCTGGGTTATACCCATAGCATAGTATATACCCGCTCTATCCGACTCGGCATACATCCTGGCCGCTTTTGCAATATCGTCCTTATCTACATCACATATTTCAGCAACCTTTTCCAGTGTATAACTTTTTACAGATTCTTTAACCTTTTCAAAATCTTCGGTTCTTTCCGCTATATATTCTTTATCATGAAGATCGTTTTCAATTATATAGTTCAGCATTCCATTCAGGAGTGCTATGTTTGATCCCGGTTTTATCTGTAAGAATACATCTGCCTCTTCCGCAAGTTCTATTCTCCTAGGTTCGGCAACTATCAGTTTGGCACCCTTTTCCTTCGCACGCTTGATTTGGGTCCCTATAACCGGGTGATTTTCCGTAGTATTTGTGCCGATAACGAATATAACATCATTATCTACTACCTCTGAAATACTATTTGTCATAGCTCCACTTCCAAGTGTAGTTGCAAGACCTGCAACTGTAGCTGAATGTCAGAGCCTGGCACAGTGATCTATGTTGTTGGTTCCAATCACTGCTCTGAATAGCTTCTGGAATAAGTAATTGTCCTCATTCGTACATCTTGCTGATGTAAACCCGCCTAAAGAATCAGGACCATACTTTTCTTTGGTTTCCTTTATCTTTGAAACTATAAGGTTAAATGCCGCATCCCAAGATGCTTCCTCCAAAACTCCATTTTTTCTTATAAGTGGTGTCTTTAATCTCTCCTCATGATTGATAAAATCAGTTGCATAGCTACCTTTTACACACAGTAACCCGTGATTAGGTTCACCTTGCTCAACCGGTTTTGAACCGATTACCTTTCCTTTGTGTGTTATAAGCTCCAGCTGGCAACCTACCCCGCAATATGTGCAGGTAGTCTTTACTTTCTTAGTATCCCAAGACCTGATCCTTTTCTCTCTCTTGGGGAGAAGTGCTCCTACCGGGCATACCGCTACACAGTTACCACAAGATACACAAGTAGATTCCGCACGTCCTGCCCTGAATGGAGTATCCGCCAAAGCACCAAATCCCCTGTGATCTATAGTTAATGCACTTGTGCATTGTAACTCCTCACAAACCCTGACGCATCTACCGCAGAGTATACATTTATTACGATCGTAATCGTAAAATTCGTTGCTTTCGTCCGGAGGCAAATCTCTTTTTTCTCCTACAAAACTGCCTCCTTCGACCCCATATTCATAGCAATAATCCTGTAGTTTACATTCTCCGGATTTTTCGCAGGTTAAACAGTCATTTGGATGATTTGACATTAACAGGTCCAGAATATATCTTCTTGCCTCCACTACTTTCGGACTGTGTGTCTGTACCTTCATACCATCAGACACTTTAAGTGAACATGCAGTCATGAGATTTCTCATGCCTTCCACTTCTACCACACACATTCTACATGCAGCGTGGGCTACTAATCTATCATCATTACATAATGTAGGTATGTCGATACCTGCCTGCTCACAGGCCTGAAGTACGGTAAATTCTTTCGGTACGTCATAGGTAACATCATTAATTACTATTTTTACCATTAGCTGTCCTCCTTTCTACCTATCAACATTGCTCAGCATTCTCCGAATCCATTTTTTTCAATTTATCTAATATTCCCTCGATTTCTAATGCTTTCTCC
>JAAYSQ010000169.1 GCA_012523925.1 Clostridiales bacterium | reverse complement strand
ATATCCGGAACCGTTTCCTTTTGTATGGCCACCTCTTTTCCTGCTAGGAAATCTTCTGTAAATCCCTCCGGTATAATCATGATATAAAGCACCTTCCGAAAGAATAAGGCATCTTTTCTCGCTTCTTCCTTATCTTCAATATCAACATATTGAACGTATTGATCTAGGTACTCAAACAAACCCTCAATAAATGCATTCTCTCCGTCACGATTCACCACAGCGATTGGCGCTTCTTTTATACGAAAATCCCCTTCATCACTTCCTATAATTGCTATTGAAATTGCAATTGTAATTGTAAGAAATACAATCGCATACATGATAATTGAAACTAACTGAGATTTTAATAATTTAAAATACGTCCTAAATACTTGCATAAGTTTTCCTCCTTAATCTCAGATAGGATACAGATCCCAATATCACCGCTATAGCTAACAGAATAACAATATTTAAAATATAGCGATCATAACTATCATAATAGTACAAGCTGTATAAGGCATCCGATATTAAATTTACAGAATTAATGTAGCTTAAGAAGGGTACCTTTTCTGCAATGATATACTTCATATCAGCGATCATAAATCCTGCCAAGAAAGATTGAAACATGGTAACTGCTATAAAGACTGCTTCCTTAACCGAGGGCTTTTGCTTTAATACTACTCCGATAAATATCCCTTGCATTAAACCAGTAAATGATCCTACAATACAAGTTAATAATATGGCCCATAAATTATCACCAAACTTAATCCCAAGTATATAATTCATATATACGAATAACAGTAAAATACTACCGCTGTGAGCCGTAAAGGCTGCTAGCATATTACATAGAAGTAATCTCATCTTATGCACTGGAGACACATTAACTCTTGCCCCTCTTAAGGACATATCCGCCTGGATATTAATTACCTCATCCAATCCCCAAGCCCCTCCAAAGATGCAGGTATAAGCAAATAATGCATAAAAATATATCAAAATGTAATCCGGCCTACTTCCCCTCTGCTCCTCATATACATAGGTATCATAATTCATGATATCTTCCATAAGCCCTTGACTCAGCGCATCTGGGTTCTTCTGAATGATTTCTTCAACCGTCGCCACCATCTGGCGATAATTATCTAAAAAGGATTTAATAATCGTCTCATTAATACCATTTTCTTTAACATGTAGAACCGGTTCCTGTCCGCCTATAATAAAGGCCTCAATTTCTTTATCCTCTAGACTTTTTATTGCCTCGGCTTGATCATATTCTTTAATGGCAAATAAGGGAACATCCTCAGACATTTTCGCTTCTTCCATAGCATTCAGCAAAGGATCGTCAATGGTTCCATCAGAGACATAACCAATTTGTATTGTTTCAAAAGAACTTACATCCCATAGGTTACCAAATGCAAAAAAGAAACAGCTGGCAAGTAAAATTGGGAATGCATAAGACCAGAATATATTTTCCTTGTTACGGGTAATGCATTTTAACCTAGTTATATATAAAGAAAAACTCATAAATAAATCCCCCTCATTTCTAGTCTCTTAATTCTTTACCTGTTATCTCTAAGAAAACATCATTAAGCGTTGGTTGTTCCGTAATAACCTTACCAAAATGGATATTATGCTCGGATAGGTAATGCAGGATATCAACCAAATTATTCTTGCCACGACCGGATTTGATCCTTAGCAGATGATTGTCATACTCTACACTTAAAATATTCGGCATTGCCTTAATGTCATTAAGGTGTGACTCTTTTATTTGGTAAACCTCTAT
>JAAYSQ010000168.1 GCA_012523925.1 Clostridiales bacterium | reverse complement strand
CGGTTCAGCGGGGCTTATTAAAGTGCTTCTATTTCAAAAACTGCTCATATAAATCTTTCAAAAAGCAGCACACGGGCACTTTGGTTAAGCTTATTCATTTTCAAAGTGCAATCTACGGAAACTCAAGTAATATTTATATATGGATAAGCATGCAATACATAACTAGAAATAGAATATATTCCAATAATCTTGTCTTACCAATTGATTTCTTAATATAATAGTAGGGCATATATTATGTATTTTGCCACATCATTTTCATGATGTGGCTTTTAATATAAATATATAATTAAATTATTTTTTAACTAATAAGGATTTACCTGTCATTTCTTCTGGTTTTGCCAGCCCCATCATTTCAATCAAGGTTGGAATAATGTCCGCCAGACATCCACCTTCAGCCAACTTATAATCCTTATCGTAATTTACAAGTATGAAAGGTACATGATTCGTTGTATGCGCCGTAAAAGCTTCACCGGTGGAATAATCTAGGAGCTGCTCTGCATTTCCATGATCCGCACAGATAAACATTTGACCATCAACTGATAATAAGGCATCTACCGCCTTACCAACACATTCATCAACGGTTTCTATTGCCTTAATAGCTGCCTCCTCTATACCAGTGTGACCTACCATATCCGGATTAGCAAAGTTTACAATAATTACATCATATTTCAAAGATTTGATTGCTTTTACAAGATGATCTGCAACCTCATATGCACTCATCTCCGGCTGTAGATCATAGGTAGCAACCTTAGGAGAATTTACCAGAATACGTTCTTCTCCTTCATTCGGCACTTCCACACCAGCATTAAAGAAGAATGTTACATGTGCATATTTCTCTGTCTCAGCAAGACGAAGTTGTGTTTTATGATTTTTTGCAAGGAATTGTCCAAAGGTATTATCTATGGATACTTTATGGAATGCTACTAATTTATTAGGAATTGTAATATCATATTCCGTAAAGCATACATAAGTTAGGTTCATTCTTTTTTCTCTAGTGAAACCTGTAAATGCATCATCACAGAAAGATCTAGTAATCTCTCTTGCACGATCTGGCCGGAAATTAAAGAATATAACTGAGTCATTCTCCTTAACAGTAGCAACAGGCTTATCATTTTCTGTTATTACCGTTGGTTTAACGAATTCGTCATGTATCTCTGCATCATAGGAATCTTGTACTGCATTCACTGGATTTTCTGCTTTTACACCTTCCCCATGTGCCATTGCACGATAGGCTTTCTCTACGCGTTCCCATCGGTTATCTCGGTCCATTGCATAATAACGTCCCGTAATAGTAGCAATTTTACCAACTCCGATTATCTTCATCTGCTCTCCCAATTCCTCTACGAAACCTTTTCCAGAGGTAGGAGCGGTGTCTCTACCGTCTAAGAAAGCATGGACATAGACATTAGTTAAACCTTCTTTCTTAGCTAATCTCAACAATCCATACAAATGTGTATTATGACTATGAACTCCACCATCGGATAGGAGTCCAAATAGATGTAAATCTGATTTATTTCTCTTACAATTATCAATTGCTGCCATTAATGCGGCATTGGTATAGAAGGTACCATCTTCAATTTCTTTTGTAATTCTGGTCAATTCCTGGTATACAATTCTACCTGCTCCCATATTGATATGCCCAACTTCGGAATTTCCCATCTGTCCATCCGGTAGTCCAACTGCCATGCCACTAGCATTTCCTTTTACAAATGGATACTCCGCCATAAGACGATCCATTACAGGTGTCCTCGCTTTGGCAATTGCATTTGCTTCTTGTTTTTCATTTAAGCCATAGCCATCTAATATCATTAAAACAGTCGGTTTTTTACTCATAATATACTCCTTTTACTATGTCATTCGTGCTTATATTAATATGTCATGAATATGCGGATTGGGATTAATATGCCTTACTTGATTAATCCGCTTATCTTAATATCTTAAAGCATGTTAATGTTACTAATGGTGAATGCATTTATTTTGCCTTCACAAATCCATAGATAGGGTTATGCACCCTATCTATGAAGCCTATATTACTTATTATAATTTACAATCTTACCAAAGTCCACCTTTAAGCTAGCCCCACCAACTAAGCCACCGTCGATATCTGGCTGGGAGAAAAGTTCATTAGCACTTGCAGCGGATACACTTCCACCATATTGAATACGGATGGTATCAGCAGTTTCTCTATCATAAATTTCTGCAATACAATCACGGATTGCTTTACACACCTCTTGTGCCTGCTCGGAAGTAGCTACTTTACCAGTTCCGATTGCCCAGATTGGTTCGTAAGCAATTACTGCTGATTTCGCTTGCTCTGCAGTAACACCCATGAATGCAATTTTAATTTGTTGACGAACGAAATCAATGGTAACACCCTGCTCTCTCTGTGCTAGGCTTTCACCACAGCAGATAATTGGTGTAATTCCATGTTCAAATGCCTTTAATACTTTTTTATTTACTATCTCATCGGTCTCTGCAAAATATTCTCTTCTTTCGGAATGTCCTATAATAACATATTTTACACCGATATCAGTAAGCATATTCGGAGCGATTTCTCCAGTATATGCTCCACTTTCTTCAAAATGCATGTTCTCTGCACCAATCGCAATATTAGTTCCCTTTACTGTTTCTATCGCTGGAATCAAAGAAACTGCTGGTACACAGAACACAACATCTGCCTCTTCTGTTGCTACCAAAGGTTTTAATTCATTTAATAATGTAACAGTTTCACTGGGAGTTTTATTCATCTTCCAGTTACCTGCAATAATTTTTCTACGCATATTTTGCCTCCTAATATTAAGGCCTATTATATAATTTATATTTTATATCAATATACACTTCCCATAGACCTTATTTATAAATGAACAATTAAATATTTGATTTATTTATCGTTTGCCGCTGCAACACCTGGTAATTCTTTTCCTTCCAAGAACTCTAAGGAAGCTCCGCCACCAGTGGAAATATGAGTCATCTTATCGCCATAACCTAAGATATTAACTGCTGCTGCAGAATCACCACCACCGATAATAGTTGTTCCATCGATTTCAGCTAGAGCCTTAGCAACTGCGTTTGTACCACCTGCAAAGTTAGAGAATTCGAATACACCCATAGGTCCATTCCATACAACCGTCTTCGCGTCTTTCACGGCATCTGCATAGAGCTCACGAGTTTTCTCACCGATATCCATGCCTTCCCATTCTGGCCCAATCTCACCACGTCCTACGGTTTTAAATTCGGTATCATTAGAGAACTCTTTACCAACAACAGTGTCGATAGGGATTAATAATTTAACACCTTTCTCCTCTGCCTTTGCCATCATTTCTTTTGCATAATCTAAGTAGTCTTCTTCTAACAAGGATTTACCAACTTCTTCGCCCAATGCTTTCATAAAAGTATAGGCCATACCGCCACCAATAATCAAAGTGTCCACTTTATCAAGTAAGTTATTGATTACAGAGATCTTACTAGATACCTTGGATCCACCAAGAATAGCAACGAAGGGTCTCTCTGGATTATTAACTGCATTCCCTAGGAAATCAATTTCTTTCTGCATTAGATATCCAACCACAGAAGTCTCCACATATTTTGTAACTCCAACATTGGAGCAGTGTGCTCTATGAGCAGTTCCAAAGGCATCATTAACAAATACATCAGCAAGAGAAGCTAATTCTTGACTAAAGGTATCTATGTTCTTTGTTTCTTCTGCACGATAACGTGTGTTTTCAAGAAGGATAACCTCTCCGTCCTTCATAGCCTCAACTGCAGCTTTTGCATTCGGTCCAACTACTGTTTCATCCTTTGCAAATTTAACTTCTTGTCCTAATAACTCAGTAAGTCTAACAGCAACAGGAGCCAAAGATAGTTCTGGCTTAGGCTCTCCCTTTGGCTTTCCTAAGTGAGAACAAAGGATTACTTTACCACCGTCTTTAATTAATTTTTGGATGGTAGGAAGTGCTGCTACAAGACGGTTTTCATCTGTGATTTTTCCATCCTGCAATGGAACATTGAAATCACAACGGACCAATACTCTTTTTCCTTTTACATTAATATCATCAACCGATTTTTTATTTAACATATAATTTCTCCTTTCATGAATAAAATATACTTATTATCAAGAGTGTTCCACCTTCAGCTGATATACATCTTATAATTAAGCGCATATCCTCATGAAATATATACTCATATTAAAAGTAATTTCCTATATCGATAAAAGGGTCCGGCCCATACGAGACCGGACCCATAATGGATCAATTAAGCATATGTTTAGCTTTAATTATGCTAATTCAGCAAAGTATTTAATTGTTCTAACCATCTGGCTTGTGTATGAATTCTCATTATCATACCAAGAAACAGTCTTAACTAAAGTCTTGCCATTTTCCAATTCGGTTACTCTAGTCTGTGTAGCATCGAATAAAGAACCATAGGTAATTCCGATAACGTCGGAAGATACGATTGGATCTTCTGTGTAACCATAGGAAGCATCTGCTGCTTCTTTCATAGCTGCGTTAACTTCTTCAACCGTAACTTTCTTATTAACAACAGATGTTAAGATTGTTGTAGAACCTGTTGGAACAGGAACTCTCTGTGCAGCACCATCTAATTTACCTGCTAATTCAGGAATAACAAGACCAATTGCTTTTGCAGCACCAGTAGTGTTAGGAACGATATTAACAGCTGCTGCACGAGCTCTTCTTAAGTCACCCTTTCTATGAGGACCATCAAGAGTCATCTGATCACCGGTATAAGCATGGATCGTCTCCATGAAACCTTTTTCAATTGGTGCTAATTTATTTAATACATCAACCATAGGAGCTAAGCAGTTTGTAGTACAAGAAGCTGCGGATATGATTGTGTCACTAGCCTTTAATGTGTTCTCATTTACACCGAATACAACGGTAGGAAGATCATTACCAGCTGGCGCAGAGATAACAACTTTCTTAGCACCTGCGTCGATGTGTGCCTGAGATTTTGCTTTGGATGTATAGAAACCAGTACACTCAAGTACAACGTCTACACCAAGTTCTCCCCAAGGTAATTCGGAAGCGTCTGCTTTTGCATAAATAGTAATCTCTTTACCGTCTACAACGATAGAGTTTTCTTTTGCAACAACCTCTTTGTCATATCTACCTTGTGATGAATCGTATTTTAATAAATGTGCTAACATCTTTGCGTCTGTTAAATCGTTAATTGCTACGATGTCATAGCCTTCTGCGCCAAACATCTGTCTGAAAGCAAGGCGGCCAATACGCCCAAAACCATTAATTGCTACTTTTACTGCCATGATTTATATTCCTCCTAATAAATATTATTTATAATGTACTGCCACAAACAAAATAGCAGTAATTAATTAATAACACACATCTAGATTGACAATTTTTTCTCAATCCATGTTTATTTTACCTAATTTTTTATAAAATATCAAGGGCTTATTCAAATTTAATAAAATATGATGAATCTGTTTATTATTAACGAAATGCCACCATTTTTTTGTGCATATTTTAAAATAAAAGACTACTTTTTAGATTAACCAAGTATCACCATCAAAAACATCTTTCTCGAAGAAAGATTAAACATTCTGTTCATTGCGAACATAGTTCGCTATGTTCAATGAATGGTCTGAAATTCTCTCCAAGTTAATTAAAGCATCAATAAAGATAACGCCATTTTCTGATGTACATACACCTTTTGATAAGCGGTCTATATGTCGTTGCCTTAGCTCGTCCTCTAGTATATCTACAGTCTTCTCTAATTTAACTACTTCTCTAATATATTTGTCTTCCTCAGTTTCTCTAGCACGTATTGCATAATCAAAAGAATCTACAGCAGCTATGGAAATTTCTTTTAATTCCTTATATGCCTCATCCGTAAGGAAAATATCATCCTTTATTTTCTCAAGTGCAAGATCTGCGAGATTTTCAGCATGATCACCAACTCTTTCGATATTTGTAATCGTATAGAACAAATCTTTAACAACAAAATGTTGTTTTTCAGTCAGAGATAAATTATTTATTTTAATTAAATATTCTGAAATAATCTTTTGATGTGCATCAATGACTTTCTCAGTCTCTAATACCTTATTTGCTTTTTCTTCATCATTCTTCAGTAGCGCCTCTACTGCATCCTTTAGATTATT
>JAAYSQ010000167.1 GCA_012523925.1 Clostridiales bacterium | reverse complement strand
GCTAGAAGGTTGGTCTGCTCAGCAACATTGGATATGATTGTTGTGATATTACTAATATCTTGGGAATGTTCATTAATCCGATGCACCAGATCCTCAATAATTGCTGAATTCTCATTGTTCTCCCTAGTTGCATCTTTTAAATCATGAACAGAAGATAGACCTAAATCTTTCAGTTCTAAGTTCTTCTGTAGCATGGAACCAATCTTGGTGCTTGCATCTGCCGTTACCTGAATATGCTCCCCTAGCAAGTTAACCTTTTGAACACTATCCAAAGTATCCTTAAATTGATCATCCGATTGAAGCGCCATCTGTGATATAGCATTAGCCACCTCGTTAGTAGCCTCAGATACAATACCCGAAGATTGTTTTAATTCGTTAGCATAGCTGCTTAACTTATTGCTAGAAGCAATCACCAGCTTAACAACTTTACTTAAACTATCAATCAAACGGTTCATAGAGTCGCCAAGAAGCTTTGTTTCATCATTTGTACTAATTTCAATCTTGTCTATTGTAAGGTCTCCTGTCGATACCTCATGAAGTGTATTAGAAATCGCCTTGATTGGTCCTGTAATCTTATTAGTGATTAATATAGTCAGGAATATAGCGACAAATAAAGTACAAATCACTCCAATAAGGTTATTAAATAAAATGATATTCGAACCTCTTGCAAGCTCCGTATCATAGATAACAGCACTAACAACCCAGTCCCAATGAGGAAAATATTTTGAATAGACTGTTTTACTATCATTCACAAGGCTTACATCCTCCTCAAGGACATAATTAGAAATGCCTCCTCCTGATTTAGCAATCGCAATTATATCTTGTACGATATACTTTCCATCCTTAGACTTTAACTCATAGATATTGTCCTTTAAAAATGGATGGGAAATGATATTGCCATGAGAATCCACTATAAAGAAATACCCTGATTCACCTAAGTCTATCTTGTGTTCTGCATATACACTATTGGCTGTTGCTGAACTCGTTGCATCAACTTCATTTACTGTAGCCCCTGATATTCCATCAGCTTTACCACTTGTCAGGACTCCTATCGATGCTAAGGATGCAGACTTTGCATCTTCTTCAGACAACCACTTACTTTCTCCAATCGTATACCTGTAGTTTCTATTAATTTCAACCATGGTGGATTCAATTGCATTAGTAAGAATAATCTGATTCGAACGAGACAATTCATTCTTAGATATTAAATAATTCAACACGGAAATACCGAGTAAAGAAGTAATTATGATAAGGGAAACTAGAAGAATGATTTTCTTAGCAATTCCATTTAATTTGAATGTTCTCATTGGTAATTATGTCAGCTCCTATCTTTTGTAATAACTAGTTCGTTTAATTCTTTATAGCATATATTATCATAATGTAAATAAAATTACAATAGTAGTAGTGATTACTATTATTTTTACAACAGATCCCTTTTATTACTCTTATATAAATGTATAACAATATCAGTATCTAATGATGCATCCATCATTCAAACTCCTCAAATATATCATCTATATCTAATAATTCTTCCTTCTTTTCCTCTTTTCTGAAAATATCAGCATCAATTCCAATAAGAGCAAGGGTCTTT
>JAAYSQ010000166.1 GCA_012523925.1 Clostridiales bacterium | reverse complement strand
TATTCAATTAAAGGCAATAATTGACAAAGACCAATAACTTATAGAGCCACAATTTGCCGGGGAAATATAATAGTCAATCTAATTTAATTAAATAATTAGATAATGCCTGAAAATACTTTTGTGAGATATATGAATGGATTTTTTTACTGCTATATGGAGTGAACATTATGTATTATTAACACTGGTGAATTATATGGCACATGAAAATTGAAATTTAAGGGGGAAATCATCACTATGGCTAAAAGAGATATTCAAGATATAAAACTTGTACCAAATACAAGGCATAGCATTGTTCAACTCATGGTCGCAATAATTGGGGTTTTTATTACTATATTCGGGATAACGATGTTCAATAGATATTTGCTGATGCAATTTTCTCTTGGAGTGCGTATGTTGTTAATGATTGTTACCCAATGGTCAATGATGCTAGTTCCAATTATCCTAGTAAAGATAAATAGGGATAAGTTTGGGGATTACTGGATGATTACAGAGAACATTCCAAAACAAATTATGATTGGTATTATCCTAGCATTATTTATGTCCTTGTTCTTGACAATAGTCCCTATTCTACTTGGATTCAAAGAAATGGTAGGAAGCACCTCGTACTCTCAGCCATGGCAGTTTATTTATGAATTTGTTTATGTGATTATAGGTGTTGCATTAGCAGAAGAATTTGTTTTTCGTGGTTATATTTTTAATAAACTGCTAGAGATTAAAAATTCTCGATGGTTTGCTATAATTATGTCCTCTATGTTGTTTGGAATATTTCATATTTTTAATGGAAATTTGCTTCAAGTATTTATGACTGCAATACTAGGGTTTCTCTTTTGCATCTTTCGTGAAAAAATCAAAGATTGTACGCTTCTGTCACTGGTGATTGCTCATGGTTTGTATGATGGAATGATTACATTATGGGTAGCAGCCTTATAGACATTTATCCGATTGGTGACTTGGGTATCATTTAAAAGGTATAATATCTTGTTGCATATGTAGGAGGTACTATGTTTGGATGGAAGCGCTGGTATTTCTTATAGAAGCAGCTGTATATTCTATTCTTTTGTATAGATATAGCAAGGTGGAAAAAACTAAGAGATGGCATGCACCTATTTACGCTCTATTTGCAAATGTGGCCTCCTTTGTTGCTGGACTTTGGATGGCATACATAATGCCAGGATATTTCTAGAATTCATTTATATAGACATTTTATAATAATGACATAATTAGACTTATCGCATTGATTTTGATTTATTTTTTACTTAACAATTATCTTTTCAGGATTATCTGTTTTAGGAATTATATATTTAATTATTAATATATTCAGGAGAAAATGAATTAAGGACTAAGGGAATTTATGAAGTGATGATTTTAAAGAAGTCTACTTTAGAGGCATATAAGAAACGAAAAGTTTGTATTGGATTAATATTAGCAGGGGGTAGCAATAGGTGAAACAGGTGGATTTTAAGAACAATATCTTATGGCCAATTAGCATGGTTGGCATTTTTGGGATCTCATATTTTTTATGTAGATTTGCATTTTATGGGTTACATGGAATGAAACAGTGGCCTAATTTTTTAGCTATAGTTGGTCTGATTATAATAGTTACGGCTTCTTTATTAGGTAATCGAATAATATCAATATCAACTATAGTAGGATATATGGGTGGCTTTATCCTTGCTATGATATTTCATACCCATGGTTTAGATCAAGGTGGTGGAGGAACCAATAACGCATGGAAAATATGGGGAGGAGTTTTCATATCTTCAATTCTAATTGGTCTTATATTAAATTATATTTTCAAATATAGGCGCAAAGCCTACAAGAATGGTTTGAGGGGATGAGATGTATGGGGACTATTATCATAATCGCTTTAATAATAATTAATTTTTTTACAGTATATAAATTGCTATTTAATATTATTTTTGGCAGTAAAGATGAATTTAAAAATTCTATGAGATATTCATTAACACCAGATATTATATCCTTATTTAAAGGAGAGTACTGGAAAGACCAAGTAGGGGAATTTAAGTTAGGGATTTTTATTGTTTTATGTATTACAGTGACGATCGTTGAGTATAAGGTTATAAATGGAATATTACAGTGGATAATCAATGCAATATAAGCCACTGAGACCTTCTGAAGTGATAGAAAAGGAGATTATAGAACTAGAAAAGAGTATGTATCGACCATTACATTATGGTACAGAGGATCTAGAAGTAGGAATTAATAGTGATGAGGTAGATATCCAAAAATAAGATAGATGATGGAGCGGTGAATGGTTCAAAGACCTCTAATTTAAATTGATAAAATAGTGTCAGGAATAGTTGTAAATCATGGTTATCTGGGTTAAGGAAAACTCCGATAGCCATATTTTTTATTTTAAACTAATAGGGAAAGAGTAAAAACTTCTCTAATTAGTGTGAAAAAACATTTAAAATAATAATAATTAAAAATATAAAACCAAATCAAAAGTTATTGTATCTATATTGTATAAAGAGATACAAAGATAGTTTTTAAAGTTTAAAAAAATTTATAGGAGGAGCAAATATAAAACCATTATAAGTAAGGAGGGAACAGCTATGGATAGCTTCCTATCGACTCTCACAGTATTATATTTCACTATTTCAGGGTATAAAACGAAAAAAATGCCATTTACTCATTCTCCTGAAAATAATATTAAGATTGCTTATATGGAAGATATTATAGAAAATGAAGAGATATATTCAGATTTATATTCTGACTATTCTCAGGCTGCACTTAATGGTGTTGTTACAAAAAGACTTGAAAAATTCATGGAGCAAATGAAAGAAAATATATCACCAGAAGCACTTGGAAAATTTATTGATAATGGGGAAAAATACATTCTATTGCAAACAATTGTTGCATCCTTAGGCAGAGAAAATATTCAAGAAGAATATAGAAAATATATTGAGGAATATTTAAAATTTTCACGACTTGGTGACAAAGAAGCCAACGGCTTTTCCTTATCACCAGAACTTAAAGCCAGGCAACCAATTCATAAAGTAGAAAGATATATAGAGAAAGAAAATATCAAAGTTAAAGAAATTATATTTCCAAATGAATGCCAAGCTATAAATGATACAATTTATCCGATGAAATTAACATATCGATATATTTTAAAAGGAATGATGAAAGAACAGCCTTTTGAAAGAGAAGCTATACAGGATTTTTATATCGGGTTTGACTGGTCAAAAGGTGTGGAAAACGGTAGGGATGTAATTGAATATATTCAAGATAGTTGTGACTTTTAAAAATTGCTATTAAATATTATTTCTTAAAAGGAAGTAGGTTAAGAGATGGATCTAACCATTGATTATAAGTATCAATTGTAAGATAATTAATTTAATATACATAAAAGGAGAATACTTATGACAAAAAAACAATATCTTTATTACTTACGTTACTATTATTAGGTGCAATGGCTGTAGGATGTGGACAAAAAGAGGAATACACAACGAAACCAACGAAGTTATCAGATTCAGGAGAAACAGAAATGGAAGATGGCGAAACAACAATAAATAAGACTGTTGATGTAGAAGATGAAGAAAATGAAAATAATAAAATAGAGGAATATACAGTAGAAAGAAATGGAGAGTTTTTTAGAGTAAGAATAAATAAAGATACAACTGAGTTCGGGATTTATCCTGAAACTGAGACGTATCGAATAGCCGATAGTGAAGAACGAAGGAAAGAACATGTTCAGAATGTTTTGTACGATTACTTTGGTATGGGTGGCTATGTTATGGTTGGAGACGGTAGTGATATTGCCACATTACTTTTGATTTATTCTGAAGAAAACGAGGCCTTTGTTTTAAAATCAATTGAATTGAAAGAGGGAAGCCTGGAAGTTATAGTATGTGAATCTGAACCAAATGCTCTATATGCACAGTCAGAGGTTTATATTACAGTGACAAGCCCATTTGATGAATATCAAATCATTTATGAAGATGGAACACCATTAAGAAATTTAGCTGACATGCCTCTTAATAGTGATACAGCTGTTTTTCTAGGTGTAGATTATGAAAAAGGCGAAATGACACTAATTCCAAATGGTGCGACAATTACTTATACTTATAATTTTGAGGATATACCTGCCGATGTGTTTGAGAGTTTAGAAGAAAATGATGAAATAGAATTAATCGAGGATATCGAAAAAGATATCATATATGCCATTCGAAAAATAGAAGAATAGTACTTATGAGAAAGGGAGCAAAATGGAAAGTATTTTAGAAAAACAAAAGAAAACATATGAGGCAGAAAATCAAAAGCTTTTTCAAGTTGTCACTAAATTTCAAAATGGGGACGAACAATCTTTTGAACAGGTATATAAGCTGTCTGAGAAATATATATATTCAATCATATATAGAATCGTTCACGATAATGATAAAACCGCTGACTTGATGCAAGAGACATATCTTCAGATATATAAAAAAATAGATACATTGAAAACCGTGGAAACTTTTCTTGTGTGGGCGGGTAGAATCGCTACTAATATGACATTGAGATTTATTCAAAAAGATAGTAAGGAAGTATTGTCAACAGAAGAAAACAATGATTTTATTTTCGAAAAGGCAAGTGACGATAAGGAAGAATTCTTGCCAGAAGACATTATGCTAAATAAAGAGAAAAAGAATAAAATTCGAGACATAATTAATAACCTCTCAGAGGAACAAAAAGTAACAGTACAATATTATTACTTGATAGAAATGTCAGTAAGTGAGATCGCAGAAGTAATGCAATGTTCTACAGGTACTGTCAAGTCCAGGCTGAATTATGCAAGAAAAAATATTAAAAAGGCTGTCCTTGATACAGAGAAAAGAGAAGGAATCGAACTTTATAGCCTTTCTGGACTACCGTTACTTATCCTATTATTCCACGAGGAAGTGGCCTATGCTGCAGTGCCGAGTGTTGTGTCAGCTTCCGTGGCAAAAGGAATATCAGAAACGGCGGGTACAAAGATAGTCGAATCAGCAGGAAAAGAAATCGTAGAAGTAGGTAAAAGAGGGGTTAAAGAAGTTATATCTAAATTGTTAGAGACAACTGGTGGAAAAGTAGCTAGCGGAGTGGCAGTTTCGCTACTTGCAGGCACTGTTGCTATCACACAAATTCCAAAGATTGTAGATGAACCTAAAGAAACATTTAACGATGTAGAAGTTGCTATAACACAGACTCCATTAATTGAAGAGAATATGGATGGTATAGAAGAAGAATCAAGTGTTACTTCAACGCAAGCATCAAAAACCTTATTTGTTTCACCTGATAGTTTAATTAGTTATTCTGCATCAGGAAATTCTGGTGGTAGGCATGCTTATCATAATGAAAGTTCATATCTGATCGATGATCTATATTTGATATTTCAAGATAAGGAAGGAAAACAAGGGATCTATACAATAAATGGGGAAGAAGTTTTACCAACTGAATTTGATGAAATATCATATGGCAAACATACGGGTAGCTTATTTAAAGTGATTAAGGGCGACAAAGAAGCTTATTATGACAAATCCGGTACAATGGTTTGTGATAATATGTACGACTATGTAAGTGATGTTGTAGATGGCCTGTTTTATGGTGTGGAAGGTAATAAATATACAGTTTATTCTGTTGAAGGATACCAAATTTCTAATTCTACATTTGATCGCATAGTTGATATGGTGAATGGATTAGTTGTTGTAATGAAGGAAAACGAGGATGGTTCTTATGTAACTGGTCTTCTCGGAAAAGATGGGGAATTCAAGATAGATATGAAGGATCATTATATATATTTAGGTGATGGCGAATATATCGTAATTGAGGATGGAATAAGTAATCTAGAAACAAAAAGAATGACTGTGCTGGATAATTCTGGAAACATCATTAAGATGGAAGATATGTCGATAGAGTATAGCTTTAGAGGTGGATTTTATAATGGTATAATAGAACTTGCATCTATTTATGCGTCGATTATAGGCTATAATATAAGTTTTCCTCTCAATATCGATGGAACAATACTTTTTAATCCTGTAGGTACTGATTATATATATGAAAATATATCCCAACGGTTACTTTTCATTTTATGATAGAAACTTAAACAAAAGAAAATCTTAATTGCTTAGGGTGTAGAAATGAAAAGGAGCTTGTTAATGATTGTCCTACTCGTACATGCTGTATGAATAAAGGGTTGCTTTATTGCGGGGAATGTGAGGACTTTCCTTGTAATGAGCTATTTGCTTTTTACAAAGATGGTATTTTGCATCATGAATTAGCATACAAGAACATACTATCAATCAGAAAAATCGGATTGGAAAGTTGGCTTATACAGCAAGAAGAAGAGCACACATGCAAATGTGGCAGAAAGAAAAGGTGGTTTGCCACAAAATGTTCTGATGAAGATTGTAATCTTTAATCAGTCTCATTACATAGTGAAATATAAAATGTTGTAATCTTTATTTTAGATATAATACTATTGACATTTTATATTTTAAGGAATATAATACTAATGAACATATGAATAATTGTTCACATGACAAATAAATGCGAACGTTTTTTGTTGTCATAAATCTTAATACAACAAATACAAATCTTTATACTTCGCGTCGTATTTCCACGCAAGCTAAGAACGAGAATGTTTCTCGTATACGAAAATTAGATATAGTTAATACATTTTGTAATTATAAATAAAACTAATGAAAGAAGGTTTATTATGAGGAAAGTAGAGGCCATTGAACGGTGCAATTGCGATGTAATACACGAGGATGTTGTCAATCATGTGAAGGAGCAAATGCCAAAGGAGGAAACGCTCTATGATCTAGCAGAACTTTTTAAAGTGTTCGGTGATTCCACACGTATCAAGATTTTATGGGCTCTGGATGCAGCTGAAATGTGTGTTTGCGATATCGCAGTATTACTCAATATGACGCAATCGGCAATTTCCCACCAACTAAGGGTATTAAAGCAAGCAAAATTAGTTAAAAACAGAAGAGATGGTAAGGTAGTATATTATTCTCTGGATGATGAACATGTAAGGCAGATATTTGACCAAGGTTTAACTCATATAAATGAGATTTAGAGTAATGAAAACCAATTGTTAATTGAGAGTTATTTATAAATGTCCATACAGCTATTACAAAAATCAATATTTTTGAGATTATGGATCATTTAACGCATAAGGCATATTATAATAAGGAGGATTAGTAT
>JAAYSQ010000165.1 GCA_012523925.1 Clostridiales bacterium | reverse complement strand
GGTAGATACCGTATTTGGATATCCAGGTGGTGCCATCTTGAATATATATGATGAGTTGTATAAACATAGAAATGAGATTAGGCATTACTTAACTTCCCATGAGCAAGGAGCTTCCCATGCAGCGGATGGGTATGCTAGGGCGACCGGCAAGGTTGGTGTGTGCTTTGCAACCTCTGGACCAGGTGCAACAAACCTAGTAACAGGAATAGCAACAGCCTATATGGATAGTGTACCTATTGTTGCAATCACCGCAAACGTAGCAGTGAATTTACTAGGCCGGGATACCTTCCAGGAAGTCGATATTGCCGGTGTTACAATGCCGATAACAAAGCATAACTTTATCGTAAAGGACGTAAGTAAGCTGGCAGATGTCATAAGAAAGGCTTTTAAAATAGCAAAGAGTGGGCGACCAGGTCCTGTTCTTATAGATATAACCAAGGATGTTACTGCAGCTAAGGCGGATTATCAAAAGCTATCACCTGAGCCAATAGCTAGGGAAATAAAAGATATTACTGAAGAGGATCTACAAAATGCGATAGAACTAATCAGTAAATCAAAAAAACCTTTTATATTTGTAGGCGGTGGAGTAGTTATATCGGATGCTGCGGAAGAATTAAGAGAATTTGTAAAGAGAGTAGATGCTCCAGTAGCAGATACCTTGATGGGGAAAGGTGGTTTTGATGGTACCAATCCTCTTTATACTGGTATGGTAGGAATGCATGGTACTAAAACATCAAATCTAGGTATTACAAAATGTGATCTTCTAATTACTCTAGGCGCAAGATTCTCTGACCGTGTTACTGGCAATGCTAAGAAGTTTGCAAAGAATGCAAAAATTCTTCATATTGATATCGACCCTGCAGAAATCAATAAGAATGTTCCTGCACATTGCAGTGTCATTGGGGATATTAAGGAAATACTAATGAGACTTAACGAGCGACTTCCACAACAAGAGCATAAAGATTGGATTGCTTATGTTATGGAAATGAAAGAGAAATATCCTTTGAAATACAATAAGCAAATCCTTAGTGGGCCATACATCTTAGAGAAACTTTATGAGATAACTGGCGGTGATGCTATCATTACTACCGAGGTTGGACAGCATCAGATGTGGGCAGCTCAGTATTATCAATATAAGAATCCTAGAACATTACTAACCTCTGGTGGCCTTGGTACGATGGGATATGGTCTGGGTGCAAGCATTGGTGCAAAGGTTGGTAAACCTGAAAAAACGGTTATCAATATTGCCGGTGATGGTTGCTTTCGTATGAATATGAATGAAATTGCAACGGCAACCCGTTATAATATTCCAATCATTGAAATAGTATTTAATAATCATGTTCTTGGAATGGTACGTCAATGGCAGACTTTGTTCTATGGGAAGCGATATTCCCATACGACTTTAGCGGATCAAGTGGATTTTGTTAAAGTTGCAGAAGCAATGGGAGCTAAGGCATATCGTATAACAAAGAAAGAGGAGGTAGAAACGGTATTAAGGGAAGCGATTTCTCTCAATGAGCCGGTTCTAATTGATTGCATCATTGACAGCGATGAAAAGGTATGGCCAATGGTTGCACCGGGAGCAGCAATTGATGAGGTGTTTACAGAAGAAGATTTAGATAAATAAATAGCTGGCTATAGGCTTTTGTAGAATGGGAGGGTCCATTATGCAAAAGCCTATTTGGGATTAGATTGTCAAAAGGGCTAATGAATGAATGCATTTCTTCCGAATATAATATTGACAAAAAAATAACATAGTTCTATAATGAACCTATGTATACTTTACCTGTTTAAAGTAATAATGTAATAAATTAAGCTGATAGAATCAAGGAGGATGAAAGAAGTGGGAAGAATTTATAATTTTTCAGCAGGACCGGCTGTGTTACCGGAAGAAGTACTTAAAGAAGCAGCAGATGAAATGCTGGATTATAAAGGTACTGGTATGTCTGTTATGGAGATGAGCCATCGATCTAAGGCTTATGAAACAATTATAGTGGAAGCAGAGAAGGATTTGAGGGAATTAATGAATATCCCAGATAATTATAAAGTTCTTTTCTTACAAGGGGGAGCATCCCAGCAATTTGCTATGATTCCCATGAATCTTATGAAGAATAAGGTTGCAGATTATATTATAACAGGACAATGGGCAAAGAAAGCATTTAATGAGGCGAAACTTTATGGTAAAGCCAATGCAATTGCTTCTTCTGAAGACAAGACTTTTACTTACATACCGGATTGCTCCGATCTACCGATTTCGGAGGATGCTGACTATGTGTATATATGCGAGAATAACACAATCTATGGAACAAAGTTTAAAACATTACCAAATACAAAGGGTAAGACTTTGGTAGCTGATGTTTCCTCCTGCTTTCTATCTGAACCTATGGACGTTAGCAAATATGGAATAATCTATGGTGGTGTTCAGAAGAACATCGGACCGGCTGGGGTCGTAATTGTAATTATTCATGAGGATCTTATTACAGAAGATACCTTACCTGGTACGCCTACTATGCTAAAATATAAAACTCATGCAGATAGTAATTCCCTTTATAATACACCACCTGCATATGGCATATATATCTGTGGAAAGGTTTTTAAATGGATTAAGAACATGGGTGGCCTTGAAGCAATGAAGGTTCGTAACGAGAAAAAAGCAGCAATTCTATATGATTTCTTAGACCAGAGCAAGTTATTTAAAGGAACCGTTGAGAAAGAGTACCGTTCCCTGATGAATGTTCCTTTTGTAACCGGAAGTGATGACTTGGATGCCAAGTTTGTTAAGGAAGCCAAAGCAGCAGGATTAGAAAATCTGAAAGGTCATAGAACGGTTGGTGGTATGCGTGCTAGCATATATAATGCTATGCCAATTGAAGGCATTCAAAAGCTAGTAGAGTTTATGAAAGAATTTGAGAAAAACAACATATAGTTCCTTAAGCGAAGCTTGCTTGAAAACATAGGTGGAACAAAAGATTGTATCATTATATGAAAAGGGATTATAAAGATTATAATTATCTAATTTAGATATGAAAGGGGTAACGAATATGAAATATAGCTGCCTTAATCCTATTGCTCAGGTAGGGCTGGATGTGTTTGGTGATAAATATCAAAATGTTGATGACATAGATGCTGCTGATGTACTTCTAGTTAGAAGCGCAGCAATGCATGAGATGGAATTTTCAGATCAATTATTGGCAATTGCTAGAGCAGGAGCTGGTGTTAATAACATTCCTCTAGAGAAGTGCGCTCAGCAAGGTATCGTTGTGTTTAATACACCTGGAGCCAATGCCAATGGCGTAAAGGAACTTGTAATTGCAGGTCTTATTTTGGCTTCCCGTGATATTATCGGTGGAATTAATTGGGTGCAGACAATTAAGGAAGATCCGAATGTTGCTAAATTGGTTGAGAAAGGGAAGTCCCAATTTGCCGGCAAAGAGATAGAAGGGAAAAAACTAGGTGTCATTGGCCTTGGAGCAATTGGCGTCTTGGTAGCCAATGCGGCTAAACGCCTTGGAATGACTGTTTATGGCTGTGATCCCTTTATATCTGTGGATAGTGCATGGAATTTATCAAGAGATATCATCCATGTGAAAACTCGGGATGAAATCTATAGAGAATGCGATTACATAACGGTACATACACCATTGATAGAGAATGGAGATCCTACATTGAATACTAAGCAGATGATTAATAAGGATGCTATTGAAAAAATGAAAGATGGCGTTATTATTCTAAACTTTGCTAGGGATCTTCTTGTAAATGATGACGATATGGGAGTGGCCTTATCATCTGGGAAGGTTGCAAAGTATGTTACTGACTTCCCGAATGCAAAGACTGCTAATATGGAGAATGTAATAGCTATTCCTCACCTTGGTGCTTCTACGGAAGAATCGGAAGATAATTGCGCAAAGATGGCAGTGAAGCAATTGATAGATTATATCGAGAACGGAAATATTAAGAACTCAGTTAACTATCCAAATTGCGATGCAGGTGTCTGTGAAGCGGACGGTCGTATCGCCATTCTTCATAAGAACATTCCTAATATGCTATCTCAGTTTACCAGTGCAATTTCTTCTATGAATGTTAATATTGCAAACTTGGTTAATAAAAGTAAAGGAAATTATGCCTATACAGTGATAGATTTGGAAACTTCCGATAAGGAGGATACTGCTGCCAAATTAAAGGCAATGAAAGGTGTTATAAAAGTAAGAATCGTTAAGTAGGAGGTAATGTGATGGCCACAGTAAAACCCTTCATTTGCGTTCGGCCAAGGGCGGAAATTGCAAACAGAGTAGCGGCATTGCCCTATGATGTATACAATCGTGAAGAGGCAAAAATAGAAACCTCTAGAGAACCTTTATCATTTCTTAGGATTGATAGGGCAGAAACGCAACTACCAGATGAAGTGGACACTTATGACCCCTCTGTGTATGAGAAAGCCAAGGAATTGCTTAATGGGATGATAGAGGATGGGATATTGCTAGTAGATAAGGAAGAATGCTACTATGTCTATGAGCTAATTATGAATGGCCGCTCTCAGACAGGAATTGTTGCTTGCGCTTCCATCGATGATTACTGCAATAACATAATAATGAAGCATGAGAATACTAGAGAAGATAAGGAGATTGACCGAATCAATCACGTGGATACTTGTAATGCACAGACAGGTCCAATCTTTCTCGCATACCGATCCCATAGGATGATTAATGAAGTGGTAGAAGATATCAGAAAAGAAGAGCCACTTTATCAATTTACTGCAGTGGATGGCATCACCCATATTGTGTGGAGAGTTTCTGAAAAGGAGCGAATCCATACAATAAAGGAAGGGTTTGGGAATATAAATCAAATATATATTGCAGATGGACACCATCGAACGGCCTCTGCAGTTAAAGTGGGAATTAAAAGAAGACGAGAAAACCCTGCGTTTACAGGAGAGGAACCGTTTAATTATTTTCTATCAGTACTATTTCCCGATGATCAATTAATGATATTGCCATACAATCGTGCCGTAAAAGATTTGGCAGGTTTAACAAAAGAGACATTTCTTGAAAAGGTGAAGGAGAATTTCACAGTAAGTTTTCTTGGTGGGAATGCTTATCTACCTGATAGAAAAGGAACCTTTGGTATGTATTTAGATAGTAATTGGTACGCTCTGGAAGCGAAGACGAAGTTGAAGTCGATTGTAGATCCAGTAGCTTCTTTAGATGTATCCTTACTTCAGGATTATCTACTGCAACCGATTCTGGGTATCGAAGATCCACGGGTAGATCAACGAATTGACTTTATTGGTGGAATTCGTGGAATAAAGGAGCTGGAACGACGAGTTTCTGTGGATATGTCAGTAGCATTCTCTATGTATCCAACTTCCATAACTGAACTTTTTAATGTAGCGGATGCGGGAAAGCTTATGCCTCCAAAATCAACCTGGTTTGAACCAAAACTACGAAGTGGGCTATTTATACATCAATTATCCTAACTCACCGCACTAATCTTAGGAGCTGATTTGTAAAGATATATTTATAATTTTGAAAGATAAGTTAAAATTTTATAAAGTTTAATTATAAGATTGCGGAAATCTTAAAATATGCTAAACTATAGAAAAGATTATATTAGGACCATTTAATGGGAAGTCTTGATTTATGATGGTATCCTAAATGTAATCTGTTTATATATTAACTAAGGAGGTTCTGCATATGAAAAGTTTAAGAGAAACGAAGACATTAGAAAACTTAATGAAAGCATTTGCTGGAGAATGTCAGGCTAGAACAAGATACACCTATTTTGCATCAGTAGCCGGTAAAGAAGGATACAAGCAGATACAAAATATTTTCTTAGAAACAGCAGAAAATGAGAAGGAGCATGCAAAAGTATTTATGAAACTTGCTCTAAAACACTTAAATGGTGAAAACCCTGCACCCGTTGATATCAATGCCACTTATCCTTTTGCATATGGCAACACGGTGGAAAATTTAAAATCTGCTGCATCAGGTGAACATGAAGAAGCCGAAGTAGATTATCCTGCTTTTGCTCAGACTGCGAAGGAAGAGGGCTTTGATGATATTGCAGAGAGTTT